>JANQKH010000532.1 GCA_028281215.1 Phycisphaeraceae bacterium
CGCAAATGAAGCAGTGACCCAGGTGATTCGAATGATGTAAGGGCGGAATCCGGGGCGTGATAACCCTTGCTGATTTACGATGGTGTAGAGTTCCTGAAACGCGATGTCAGCACGATCATCAGGAACGGGGTGTTTGTTCGGCCGATTCATGATCTTGCTCAGTGGACGGGTATACCTATCCGTACCATCTCCTGGATGTCGGTGTCACTCGGTTTTCTCGTTTTACCTCGTAACAAGTCGGCGCCGAGGAGAAGGTTGTAATGACAGTCTCCATAACGATGGTGCATGAAGTGCGATCTCGCCATTGCTCTGCCATACCACGTCGAAAGCAATACCGCCACACAGAAAGGGGCTTTTTCAATAGCTTCCTTTTGATTCATGTGGAGATATGGGTGAACAAAATTACTCAGAAGCGGAGGCATGATCAGCATGGGCATTGAACTTAAGGCAAATGTCTGCCCAAACAACAGGAAGAACATGGGCGCAATCAGAAAGATAGGGGACGAAAAAACGAGAGTTCCGGAGCCATGCAGTTTCATGGCATAGTTGGATTCCATGATGATTTTCCCATGACGGCCGCGGCGTTTCAGTATTTCATCCAGTCGAGTCCGCTCATCCTCATGCTGAAATTGCGTGACGTGGTCCGAAGTGAAAGTCTTGAGGTGGTGGATTGCGTGATGAGAGAAGTGAGTGCGAATGAGATATCGGAAGAGTCTGGGAAACTTCTTCCAGCGTCTGACATATCGCATAGGGGCGTCAGATACAAATTGGTGAAGCAGCGACTCGCCAAATGACGCCACCAAGTATCCAACAATCACTCCGCCCGCGATCTCAATTGCAACGCTCATAGTCACGCGCTCGTGTTTTCTTGGGAATTCGTATTCTTTAATCAGAATGAATTTACAAAAAAACGTTTCAAGATCAAAATGCCTGGCGCATCGCACGTGATGAACGCCGTTTGGTGTTGAATGTGCAACTCGACGTGGTTTGGCGTCTTGGAAAACGACATGGCCATGTCAGCAGGTTGTTACACCGACGTTGCGCCCCATGCCGCTGTAGCGAATTAAGGTATGAACACAACCCAAGTAGGAACATTGCAATGAAACCACCCGCATCACTCATAGTCGTTCTGCTTCTTTCAATATCGACCGCCTTGTTGGCTGACGACCGTTCCTCCAAACCGACCGTCAACTCAACGTTCGCCGCCGAGGCCGCCCGCCAGGCGTTGGAGCGTTATGAGGCTGAGGTGGCGGAGATTGAGCGGGTGGCGGCTTTGCGGAAGGCGAAGGCGCGGGAACGGTTGCTTGCTTCGCTTCAACAGGCTGAGCGCGTGCAGGCCGAGAAGGGGCCGCGGTATCGGGGGATGCTGGGATCGTATTACGATCAGCGTGGTCGCGTGCCTTACATTCTGTTGAGTGTGCCGGATGGTCAGAACGTGTTGGGCGGCCATGTCTGGTCGGTGATGAACAAGCGTCGTGATGTGCGTCGGCCGATGTATAAGTTTGAGTCGCGCGGGCATGTGCGTATCCCGGCGAAGGGGAAGTATCGTTTGGAGGCCGGCCTTGGCACAGGTGAGTTGAAACTGAACGGCGAGCCCTACGCGTTGTCGCAGAAAAAGGTTGGCCAGCCGCAGACCGCCGACGTGGTATTGGATCAGGGCGTGTACGAAATCGAGTTCGTCATCGGCAACAACGGCGGGCAGATGAACCGGTCGCTGGTGCGCGTGCGTGATTTGAAGACGGATGAACCGTTGCCGATCTTTGTGTATGAATCGGATTTGAAGAAATTCTGGGGTGACCTGAGCCTGGGGGTAGAGTTGCACGAGGTGTCGGGTTGGACGATGAAGGCCAACCGGTTGGAGTGACGGGGGTGGTCAGATGTGACCATTTCTTCGCTCCCACATAGGGGGCTCAGAATCGAATTGTGTGGTCGCTCTGCACATCATTTCCAAAGCATTGGCGATACGGTCAGCATGGTTTATACTCCGAGCAGTGTCGTTCGGTCTGAATGACGCATCGGACATGGCCCTCCATATTCGGAGTAGCGCATGCAATTCCCTCGCTCGACCGTATGGGGCGTGTTGCTAGTGCTCGTGCTGATCGGCGCGAGCAGCACGCTATTGCACGGCAAGAAAAAAAAGAAGCGGCCTCCGTCGCCGGAAGCTCGCGCTCGGCAGGCTTATCCAGGCGCGAAGCAGGCGTATGCGGATGCGCGGCTGGCGCTTTACCGTGCGCAGCATCAACTGTCGCGCGTGATGCGGGAAGCGAACAAGAAGTTGGCGAAAGAGCGTGATCAACTCGATCGCAGTGGTTACGCCGAGGCGTTGGAAGAACACCGCGACGCTCAGAAGCATGTCGAACAGTTGATCGAGCGCACGCGTGAGAAGTTGGGCAAGACCGACAAGGCTTACATTCAGGCGAAAGCGGATCTCCGTGCGGCGCAGGCTCATTACGAAAAGGTGTCGAACGCCGACGAGCCCGACGCGCAGGCGATCCTGAATGCGCTCAACGCGATCAAGGCGCCAAGCCAGACGGTGGGGCGGATTGAAAAGGCGGCGCTGGATGCGAACGCCTATTTTCAAAAGGCGGTGGAACGGGAGGAACTGGCGGCCGAGCGCTTGGAAGCGGAACGCACGGCCCTCGCCGCGCAGTTGAACAGCGAAGAACATGACCCGTTGACGAAGCAGGCGTTGATCGATGCGTCGGCGGACGTATCCAAGGCGCGCAAGGAACTCGCGGAGAAGACGAAAGTGTTGGCCCGTCTGCAAAGCATTCTTGAGCCGAACAACTCCATCACGGTTGGCATCACGAAGTTGAATCAGAACCAAAAGCGCAAGCCAAAGAGAAAAGGCAAGAGAAAGTAAGCTCGGCTCAGTGTCGGTCGAGTTCGGCGAGCGCGGCGCCGGCATCGGTTTGTTGACGGTGGTACCGCCTGCTGCTTTGGCGCATCTGTTTGCGTTTGTGGTCGTCGGGCAGGCAGACGAGGACGATCAGTCCGATGAGCCCGAACAGGCCGCAGATGCCGAATGCCGGTGAGTGCCCCTTCGCTTTGGCGTAAAACGCCAGGCCCATGCAGAACAGGATGACGCCCAACAGCATGATCGTGAGCCCCACCAGGACCAGTTTGTCGTCCTCGGCAATTATATAGCCTCCCACTTGCGCGATGATGCCGGGAATGCCGAACGCGAGGCTGATGTTGTTGTCTTTGCGTGACATGTGATCCTCCAGTAGCCGGTGGATGAATGGAACTAGTATCATCGCAGATGCGCTGGCCGGTGTAAACAAAAATGTTCAGCACCAAGGAGAACCGTCATGGCTTTCAGCGAATTGCACGCCCAACTGCTCCGCGACAGTCTGTCTGACCTCGACGGCATCAGCGAGAAACGTATGTTTGGCGGACTCTGTTTCCTCCTTCACGGCAACATGATCTGCGGCGTGCATAAGGACGGCGGCATGGCGCGCGTCGGTAAAGAACACGAAGCGGACGCGCTCGAACTCGAAGGCGTCGAGCCGCTCTCGTTCACCGGTCGGCCGATGGGCGGCATGGTTGAACTGAACGATGCGGCGCTCGAAGACGAAGCGATCCGGATAGCCGTATTGAAGTTGGCAAAACAGTTTGTCGGATCGTTGCCGGCGAAGTGAGGGATGTGGATTGAGGTGTCAGGGCTGAACCACACGGCAATCAACAGCGGTATGCGGTCCATCACGGATAAGGCGACCTCGGTGGATCACCGGGCAGTTGCACCTGACCGATGATGTCGTTGATCGATGTGCAACCGCGGTCAGCCAGGTATTGCTGCACGCCTTCCATCACATGCACTGGTGTCGCGGGGTCGACGAACAATGCTGTGCCGACTGCGAGTCCCGTCGCGCCGGCAAGCAAAAACTCCACCGCGTCCTGCCAATATTGAATGCCGCCCATGCCGATGATCGGCACGCCCGCATCGCGCGCCACTTCACGATACACCCGGCTGACCAGGTAAATCGCCAGCGGCCGCACTGCCGGGCCCGACAATCCGCCTGAACCATTCGCCAGCCGCGTCTTGTGCGTGTGGACATCAATCGCCATGGCGTTGAAGGTGTTGACCATCGAGAGGATTTCGGCGCCGCCTTCGATCGCTGCCGCCGCCGTCGCCGGTACGTCGCCGGCGTTGGGCGAAAGCTTGACGATCAGTTTGCAGTCTTTGCGCATCGCGGCGCGCACGTGTTGCACCAGTTCTTTCAGCAGAGGCGGGTTCGTGCCGAACACGAGGCCGTCCGCCACGTTCGGGCATGAGACATTCAACTCGACGCCGTCGACGTCTTCATCGGCCGCCACCGTGCCCGCCACTTCGCAGTACTCGTCAATTTTGTGCCCCACGGCATTGACGATGATGCGCGGTCCCGTCGCCCGCATCTTTTTCAACTGCGGCAGCTTGTCCTGCATGAACGCATCGAGCCCGACGTTCGCCAGCCCGATTGCGTTGAGCATGCCGCCGCGCGTTTCGACGATGCGATGCGCGGGGTTGCCTTTGCGAATCTCGGGCGAGATGGATTTGGTCACGAAGGCGCCGAACCGGGCGAGGTCGACAAAGTCGCCGTACTCATACGCGTAGCCGCACGTGCCGGAGGCGGTCATCATCGGGTTGGCCAGTTCGAGGCCCGCGAGGTTGACAGCCAACGAAGGGCTTGAGGCAGGAGGATCGGATGCGTCGCTTTTGGTCGGTGGCGATTGAGTCGAAGCGTCA
>JANQKH010000552.1 GCA_028281215.1 Phycisphaeraceae bacterium
ACGGACAACTCAAAGCCGGCATGAGCGTGACCGCTTCCATTCCAACCAGTGAAAAAAAACCGCACATCACCGTGCCCCGCGACGCCGTGATTCGCTCCGCTGCCGACTCGGTTGTCTGGGCCGTCCTCGACGGCAAGGCGATGCGCATAAGTGTCGACGTGTTGTTCACCGATGGTGATCGCTTCGCCGTTCAAACCGCGAGGCGCAACGCCGGCCCGTCGCTTCAACCAGGCATGCAAGTCGTGATCGAAGGCGGTGAGCGTTTGCTGTTCCCCGGTCAGCCGGTCATTGTCGCGCCGCCGGAGAACACATCGCCCGAGTGACCCTTCAGGCAAGGCGCCTGACATGCGTCCATCCTCAACAAACCCAAACGACAAACGTTTGATTCCTGCACCCCCAACGACACGCACGCCGCTATGGACTACATTCGTTTTGCCATCTCCAATCCCGTGAAGGTCACGGTCGGCGTGCTGCTGATTCTGCTGTTCGGTGGGTTGGCGATCGTCAGCATTCCCATCCAACTCATACCCAATGTCGATTCGCCGGTTATTACGGTGGAAACCGATTGGCGCGGCCGAAGCCCACAGGAAATCGAACGCGAGATTCTTGAGGAGCAGGAAGACAAACTCAAACGCGTATCGAATCTGCGGAAGATGACGGCCGTCGCCCGTCAGGGCAGCGGCGAGATCAAACTCGAATTCTACATCGGCACAAACATCGACCGCGCCCTGCTGGAAGTGTCCGATCGTCTGCGCGAGGTGCCGGACTACCCGGAAGACGTCGATGAGCCGCGCATCAGCGCCGCCGACATTGCCAGCGACAGCCCCATCGCCTGGATGGTGCTGACCAGCGACGATCCCAACTTTGAAATCGAATCGTTGCGCGATCGCATTGAGGAACGCGTCAAACCCTACCTCGAACGTGTCGAAGGCATCGCGCGGGTCAATGTGTTCGGCGGGCGGGATCGCGAAATGCAGGTCCGCGTCAATCCGGTCCGCATCGCCCAGCGCGGCATCACCTTCAACGAAATCCGTGACGCCCTGCGAAGGGAAAATGTCAACGTCTCGGCGGGTGATCTGGCCAACGGTCGCGTCGATGTCCGCGTGCGCACTGTCGGTCAGTACGAAGACGTGGAAGAGATTCGTAAGACGATCATCAAGTACGACAGCGGAGGACCGGTGCGCATCGAGGACGTCGCCGACGTTGAACTGTCGCTTGCCAAGCCCACGCGCCTTGTGCGATCGCGCGGCCGACCCGCCGTCGCCATCAACGCCGTCCGTGAAACCGGCTCCAACGTCATCGACGTCATGGACGAACTGAAAAAGCGCATCGACAGCCTCAACGACCCCGAATTCGGTTTACTTAAACAAATGGGGCCGGGCCTTAAAATCGAACAGGTCTACGACGAAACGGTCTACATCTACGATGCGCTCGACCTTGTGCAAAGCAATGTCATCTTCGGCGGCGCACTGGCGGTCATGATCCTGCTGTTGTTCCTGCGGTCGGTACGACCGACGCTGGTCGTCGCGTTGGCGATTCCCGTCAGTGTCATCGGCACGTTCCTGGTGATGTTCGGCGCCGGGCGGAACATCAACGTGATCAGCCTAGCCGGCCTCGCGTTTGCGGTCGGCATGGTGGTCGACAATGCGATCGTTGTGTTGGAAAACATTGATCGCCACCTCAACCTCGGCAAGAAACCCCGGCAGGCCGCGTACGACGGCACAAAAGAAGTGTGGGGCGCCATCCTGGCGTCTACGCTTACCACGCTGGCGGTGTTCATCCCCGTGCTCACCGTACAAGAGGAAGCGGGTCAGTTGTTCCGTGACATCGCTTTGGCGATTTGCGCCGCAGTCACGCTGTCGTTGATCGTGTCCATCACGGTGATCCCCACCGCGACGGCGCGCTTCCTGCGCGCCAAGAAGGAAAAACCATCCAAGGCCGCCCAGGCCGTCGGTTCTCTCTTCGGCCTGACCACCGTGCTCGACGGCGTCGCGCGCGGGTTCGCCGGCATGATTCACAAACTCGCCGGCCGCAACATGCCTGCGTTTGCCGCTCGTCTCGGTGTCATCGCACTGTTCATCGGCGCGGCCGTCCTGATCGCCAGTTTCCTCAAACCGCCTGCCGCCTACCTGCCCGCGGGCAACCGTAACCTTGTGATTGGCATCATGTTTGCGCCGCCGTCGTACAGCATGGAGCAGAACCGCAAGATCGGTCTGCATGTCGAAAAGCAGGCTGCGCCATTCTGGGCGTTTGACGGTCAGGTGAAAGAGCCCGACAACCTGCCCGACGTGATTCATCCGCAAACGGGTGAGAAACTGAACGTCCCGCCGATCGAAAACTTTTTCTTCGTGGTGCGTCGCGGCACGATTTTCATGGGCGCCGCCAGCGCCGACAAAGGCAATGTTAAACCATTGGAAACGCTGCTCACCAACGCGATGGGCACAGTGCCGGGCACGTTTGGCATTGCGAATCAACGTTCCATTTTCAGCCGCGGACTGGGTGGTTCGAACACGGTCGGCATCGAAGTGACCGGTGAAAACTTGCAGGATTTACGCGCCAGCGCCAGTGCGCTGTATGGCGCTCTGGTAGGAAAGTACGGCCGACGCAATGTTCGGCCGACGCCGTCCAACTTCGCACTACCGGGGCCGGAACTACGTTTCCGGATCGACCGTGTGCGCGCCGCGGACGTGGGGGTTGACGTCGCCTCACTCGGCCTTGCCATTCAATCGCTCGTCGACGGTGCGTTCGTCGGCGACTTCCGCATCGACGGTGAAACCATTGATCTCATGCTCGTGCGCGATCCTGACATGCCGCTCAAACCAGAAGACGTGCATGCGATCCCCGTGGCGTACCGCACACCCAATGGTCAGCAGGGAACGGTTGACCTGCAAACTGTCGCCCGACTCGAATGGTCCGACGCGCCACAGGAAATCCAACGCATCGAGGAAGACCGCGCGATCAGTTTCGCCATCACGCCGTCGAGCGATATACCGCTCGAACAGGCCACCAACGACGTGCTCGACCTGATCAAAGGTATGCAACAGTCCGGCGCGATCCTGCCCGGCGTCGGCGTCAATCCGCCGGCAGACACCGCTGATAAACTCATTCAGGTACGCAAAGCAATGATCGGTGACTGGACCGGCGAATCATCGTTCCTCGGCAGTTTTGCATCGAGCCGACTCTTCCTTGCGCTGCTGATTACCTACCTGCTGATGGCGGCATTGTTTGAAAGCTTTGTCTATCCGTTCGTGATCATGTTCAGCGTGCCGCTCGCCGCCGCAGGTGGGTTCCTCGGGTTGTACATCGTGAACCGGATTGATCCGAGCCAACAGCTTGACGTGCTAACGATGCTTGGCTTCGTGATTCTCATCGGCATCGTGGTCAACAACGCGATTCTGATCGTGCACCAGGCGCTCAACTTCATGCGCGGCGAAGGGCAGGGTGTCGGCAGTCACGAAGCGGGCGAAAAACTCGACGCCCGCGAAGCCATTCGCGAAGCCGTCCGCACCCGTGTGCGGCCGATTCTCATGACGACCATGACCAGCGTTTTCGGCATGCTGCCGCTGGTGCTCAGCCGATTCGTCAACTTCTTCGGTGAAACCAACTCCGGTAGCGAACTCTACACCGGTCTCGGTAGCGTGGTCATCGGCGGCCTGATCGTCTCCACCTTCTTCACGCTCATCGTCGTGCCGCTGGTATTCAGCATCACACTCGATATCCAGGCTGGGTTACGCAAGGTGTTCAAACGTGAATCGCCGGATGAGATTGTGATCAAGCCGGCGGTAGAGTGAGTACCCACAACGAATGTTATCGACGGTCACAAAAACAACGCCAACAACACCTGATACCCCACCAACAGCAACACAATACAGATCAGCGACACCAACCCGCCCGAGCGAATCAGCGCCAGGGCGGGAATCTTGCCGGTCGCGAAAGCGATCGCGTTCGGCGGGGTGGAGACCGGCATCGCCATCGCGAAGGAGCACGCCAGCGCGCACAGGATCGTCAGGTGCACGCCGATGTTCTGCGAACCCGCTGCTGTTCCGATCGCCATCACCGTCGGCACCAACACGTTGGCCGTGGCTGTGTTGCTCATAAAGGTGGACATCACGACGGACAGCACGACCACCAATGAAGTTAACACAAAGCCTTGGCTCGCCCAGTCGGGCAGCAGGCCGAACGCGCCGGCGATGAAGTCGATCACGCCGGTCTCTTCCATCGCCAGGCCGAGCGACAGTCCGCCCCACATCAGGATCAGCACGTTCCAGTCGATGCGGTCCACATCAAACTTATCGAGTACGCCGAGCGCCGTCAGGGCCGCCGCGGCAAGGAGCGCAACCGCAGCGGACGACAGTCCGATGCCAAGGATGGCGGAGAACACCCACAGAAAAATCGCGGTGCTCAGGATGATCATCGTCATCCAGCCTTTAAACGAGATCTTCTTCGTCGGCCGCTCCAGTTCCGGCATGGGTGTGCTTTTGTCAAACGGGAACAGGATCAGCAGCAGCCAGCCGGCGACGAACATGAGCAGCGCCGCCAGCGGCAGCGCCATCACCATCCAGTCGAGGAACGTGATCTCCACGCCGGTCGAGCGGAGGAACGACATCGCCACCGCGTTGGGTGGCGTGCCGATCGGTGTGCCGATGCCGCCGATGTTCGCGCCGAACGGGACGGCCAGAATCACCGCACGGTGAAATTTGTCCTCGGGAGGCAGGTTCCGAATCAGCGGCCCGATGATGGCGAGCATCATCACCGTCGTCGCCGTGTTGCTCATCCACATCGAGAAGAACCCACTGATGCCCATCACGCCGAAGATGAGCAGCATGGGGCTCTTCGAGAACGGGCGCAACAGGCGGGAAGCGATCGCCTTGTCGAGGCCGTGTTTCGTCACGGCCGCCGACAGCAGGAAGCCGCCCATGAAGAGAATGATGATGCCGCTGGAGAACGATTCGAGGAACTTGGTGTAGCTGATGGACACGCCTTCGGGCAACGGGTCCACGGTGGGAAAGACCAGCGGCAGTTTGCTCGCCATGCCGCCTTTGTCAGCAAGGAATAAGATTTCCAGACCGATGATGCACAACGATGTGGCAAACAGGGGAATAACTTCCGTCGCCCAAAAGATGACGGCAACGGCAAAGATCGCGCACGTCCGCCGCGCCAGCTCGTTGAGCACGATCGCGTTGCCGTCCGTGCCGATCTGTCGCGGCAGCAGGTAATACACCACCACGGCTGTAATTAATGAGAGCAGGAGAATCCAGAATCGACGGTGGTTGGACATGGGGGTGGTATCGCGGGCTGTGATGAATCCGTCAAGTGCGCCGCGTTAAAACGACGTTCAGGCGCACCGGCGCTTTATGCTGGTGCAAAGTTGATACCAGCGTGATAGGGGAATCACCGGCGAATGCGTGCGCCTAGCGCGACAGCGAATTCGGAACGCCTTGAAAGGAAGTGTGCGGTCGCCGACTCAAGGTGCGCTGCGACCACTGCTTTTGAACGATTCCAATTTTGCCTTCAATGAAGCGGCGATGTCCGGATGTTTCGCCACGAGGTTGTTCGTCTCACCGGGATCCGTTTTGAGGTTGTAGAGTTGACCCGGCGTGTCCGGGGCGTTGTCCTTGATGATGAAAGGTCTGAGGCGGGCGTTGCGTTCGTAGCGGTTGCCGCCGGAGCCTTTGTGGTCGAGGTATTTCCACTCGCCGTCGCGGATCGCCAGCGCGAGGCTGATGGTTTGGGTAAGCAGGTAGCGGCGAACCGGTTTGTCGGTTTTGCCCAACAGGACGGGCAGCATGTTGTAGCTGTCCTCTCCTGCGTCGGGCGGCAGTTTGGTGTTTACAATCGCGGCACACGTGGCCATCACGTCAGTCAGGCTGGTCATCTGATCGGTGACGCTGCCGGCTTTTACTTTGCCCGGCCATCGGACAATCATTGGGACGCGATGACCACCTTCCCATTGGTCGCGTTTCACGCCACGCCAAGGTCGAGCGCCGTCATGTTCGTAATCCTTGCGCATATGCACGACGGAGGTCACTTCCGGCCCGTTGTCGCTGGAAAAAATCACGAGTGTGTTGTCCGCCAGATTGAGTTCGTCCAGCGTTTTCATCAGTTCGCCGACGACGTAATCCATCTCGTGAATGAAATCGCCGTGTGGGCCGGCTTTGGTCTTGCCCTTGAACCGGTCTGCGGGAAACGACGGCAGGTGCACCGCCTGCATTGAATGGAACAGGAAGAACGGCTTGTCCTTGTTCTTCTTGACGTGGTCGCGCAGGAACTGTTGTGACTTTTTGAGGAAGACAAGGTCGACTTCTTCGAGGTCGAAGTCCGGCGCGATCATGCCGCCGCGGTTGTCGTAAGCATATGGATGCTTGGGCAACGGCTTGCGATCGAGTTGCTTGGTCGGCGGCACGGGTACGCGGCACTGATCGATGTACGCGTAAAGCCAGTCGGTGGTCGGGCAGCAGGCGGTGCCGAAGAAGCGATCGAAGCCGCGATGGATCGGCCCGTCGGGAATGGGTTTGGTAAAGTCGGTCAATTGCACTTTGGCGAGCGCGGGACCGCCATCGCGCCAATCTTTGGGCCGCACGGCGGGTACCTTCGCTTCGTAGGAAGGCTTGCCATCCTTGGTAAGAAACGTCATGCCGACATGCCACTTACCGATGCATGCGGTGGTATACCCCTGATCACGCAACATCTGCGGCAGTGTGAGACGGCCTTTCTCAATCAACGCCGGTCCTCCAACGCCGACGAACACACCACGGTAACCCGTGCGAAAACACATACGGCCGGTCAACACGCTGTAGCGCGAAGGCGTACAAACGGTCGACGGACTGTGCGCATCAGTGAAGCGCATGCCTTGTTTGGCGAGTTTGTCAAGGTGCGGCGTTTGAACCTTCGACTCGGGATTGTAGCAACTGACGTCGCCATAGCCGAGATCGTCGGTGAGAATGAAAAGAATATTGGGTTTGTCAGCCGCGACGGCGAGGGAAAACCGTTGTCCCCACATGACGGCAACCGCAACGATGAGGCTTAAAAGATAATACGTTGGCTTCATATTGATCTCGATTCAGTAAAACAAGATCAATAGTGTACGTGCGTCGCCGATGGACGCGAACGTCAATCAGCCGGTGCAATTCGACAGACCTGTCATGTCAAGGCTGCCACAACAACGCAACGGGGAAGCCGGCAGGCAGCTTGTAATCCGGGTTGGGAATCTCGAACACGCACAGGTGGGTATCGCTGGCCGGGTCGTCCAACGGACGGATGATGGTGAGTTTGGCTTTGAGGTGGCCGTAGTCGCGCTTGATCGGAACGAGGGTGTATTCCTCGCCTTCCTTAAGTTGATCGCGAAGCCAGACGGGCAGGCTGATGCGCGCTTCCAAGGTTTGCAGGTTCGCCAGCGACATGATGTGATCGTTGCGCGCGAGGCTTGCGCCGGCTTCGGCGAGTTGATCGATGACCGTTGCGTCGAACGGCGCTTTGATCTGATAGCGAAGCAGCCTTTCCTGCTCGAGTTTCAATGTGGCGGCGTTGAGTTGACCCTGCTCCTTGGCGCGTTGGAGTTCGGCTTCGCGCTGTTTCTGAATCACTTTGGCCTGGCGAAGTTCCTTCTCGTTGCCGGCGCCCTGGGCTTTCAGGTCGATCAGGTTTTGAACTTCCAACTTCGCGTCTTCGAGGGCGACCTCGGCGATCTTCAAGGCTGCTGTGCTTTCAGCCGTGAGTTTGGCGCCTTCCACGACGAGCCGCTGAATGGCGTCATCCATTTGAGCGACGAGTTCGCCTTCCTTGATCCGATCGCCTTCCTTAAACTTCACCGATTCGAGAATGCTATCGATCGGCGCAACGAGCACGATCTGTTTGCTCGGCGTCACGATGCCGTGATAACGCGGATCGTCCACGGACAACGAGCGCTGGGGGTTGGCGTTCTGGGCAATCGCGTCAAACCGTCCGGCGGCGAGCAGAACGACGGCTGTCACAAACATAGAAAGGGCGATTTTGGTTTTCATCGTCTCACCTCGTTGGAACCGGACCGTTACTGGACTATCGGCTGGATGGGCCGGGTAAATGACCGCGATAGCATTGTAGCCCGATGGATCAGCGCGCGCATCATGACGTGGTCGTATCGGCTTGGGTGAGGGCGGCAAGGGTTTCCAGTGTGTTTTGGGTGGCGCCGGAATCGAGGGCGGTGCACGCCTGTTCCACGCCCTCGGTCAGCGAGGCCGCCAAATCGGCTACGACCAGCGCCGCCGCCGCATTAAGGGCGACGATGTCCCGCGCCGGGCCTTTTCCACCAGCGAACACGTCCTTCAACACGCCCGCGCTCGCCTCGGGCGAATCAACTTTCAGGGCCGCTGGATCATCCAGGGACAAACCGAGTGAAGCCGGATCCAGCGTGGTGGTCGTCACTTGGCCGTCGTTCACCTCGCTGATTTGACTCGGCCCGGCGGTGGACAGTTCATCCAGACCGCCATCACCCAATTGCCCGTGTACAACCATCGCACGAGTGCTGCCGAGGTGGTTCAACACGTGTGCGATCGGCTCGGTCAATGTGTCAGCGAACACACCCATCACCTGCCGTTTAGCGCCGGCGGGGTTGGTCAGTGGGCCGAGCATGTTGAAAATAGTGCGAAAACCAAGTTCAGCGCGAATCGGGCCGGCGTATTTCATAGCCGGGTGATGCAACGGGGCAAAGCAGAAACAAATGCCGGCTTCGTCGAGACACCTGGTCAGTGTGTCGCTTGATACGTTCAACTTCACGCCGAGCGATTCCAACACGGAACTGGACCCGGACGTGCTGGTCACCGAGCGGTTGCCGTGTTTGGCGACGACGACATCACGCGGTCGACCGACGGATGCGGCGACGAGCGCGGCGGCGGTCGAAATGTTGAACGTGCCGGCGTGGTCGCCACCCGTGCCGCAGGTGTCGATCGCGGTCAATCCATCGGGCACGTGCACCTTCACCGCCTTATCGCGCATGACGGTGGCGGCGCCGGTGATTTCTTCCACCGTCGGACCGCGCTGTTGCAACATCGCCAGCAGCGCGCCAACTTGTGCGGGCGTGGCCTGCCCGGTCATGATCAACTCAAACGCTTCGATTGTTTGATCGGTCGACAACGATTCACCGGCAAGCACGTTGGTAAGGAGAGCTTTCATGGCTGGAATTGTAGTGGACAGCGTTGTCGACGTGGTGGAAACGTGAACGGGTTACACGACGGCGGTGATCGCATACAAAATGACAGCCGCAACCACCATGAACAGTCCAATCTGCAATGACAGGTACACCGAATCGCGCGCCAATGACTTGATGTTCTCGGTTTTGATCGTCTTGTAAACCACCGCGATGACAATGACCATGGGGATGAGCATGGCGAGCCAGAAATCATCGATGGGCAGCGGGTCCAGAAACGGACGCCAGCCGCTAGTCACTTTCATGACAGATGCAAAGGAGTTGAACATCAGACAGCCTCCTTCGCCGTGGCGCCGGAGGCATCCGGTTTTGAATCGTCATCAAACAGTCCGGCATCGCGGTCGCGGCGATATTGCGGGTCACAATACAACACGTCGATCATCGCCAGCAGGTTCAGCAAGCCCGCCAGCGCGGTGAACAACACGCCTTGTTCTGCGACCCGACCAATGCTCGGCTCGTAAGGTGGTGTCGGTCGAAATGACGTTGGCTCGAGAAAGACGTTGTCATGCGAGTCGTTCTGCAGGCCTCGCTGTCGATCCTGGATTTTCAGGTTGGCGAAATCGACAAACATATTGGCGCGGACTTTCTGGATCACAATCGACGGCGCGATCAAGGCCTGCCCGAAAAACCACATCGACGTGCCATTGCCGCGCTGTGCGTAGTCACGAGCAGGGCCTTCAGCACGATCGGCGCGGTCAAGCACACTGATGCCGCCAATGAGAATCCCGCCCAGCCATAGCGATAGAATGGAGATGCAGAGCACAACGCCGCGGCGGCGCAGGCCCAGAATCCAATGCCCCAACCCGGGCACGATCCAACTGGCGACGGCGGCGTGCGGATTCCATTGTGGATTGGGTTCGTGGGCGGGGCGGGTCACGAGAGCACTCCAAGGTGTCGTGGCGGCCGGCGGAGTATCGCGCCGGGCCGTCACCAAAAGAAGGCGCTGATCAGTGTATCGGCGATCGCGTGTCCATGCTGTCTACGTGAACTTCGTGATCGGAGTTTGCACAATGCGCATCCCGTTGTAGAAATCGGGTGATGGACGGATCATCGGCATGAAAAACCCGCCGGAAAAAATGGTTGACAATCGATCCATCGCCGTTAGCTTAATCGCCGATGGAACAGGTCCGCAGCGGCATGCACGGTTTCGGTCTGGCGGACCGGGCCAATGGATGCAACGTGATGGAGGCAAACACAATGACTGAATGGGTGACGACGGTTGCAACGGTTATGACGGCCAAGTGGGCGGAGGAAACCGAAACACGATTTCCCTGGCCCGGCAGGCAGACCCAGCCGGTCTGCATGTTCGATGAGGATGATGAAGACGATGACGATCTGGATGACGACCTAGAGGACGACGACTATCTTGACGATGAAGATGATAACTTCTTCGACGACGATGACGACGAAGACAGCTACTACGACGACGATGATGAAGACGAAGACGAGGATGAATACTTCGCTCGCGAAGACGAATGACCCGTTGCTGGTTGAATACCTACACAACTGGGGGCGTAAGAAGGAGGAGGAGAAGCGATGACCGATCAGAACATGCCGCCGATGGATCGCCGCACCAATGTGGATCGACGTGATGTCGTCGATCAACGTGCCTTTCCTTCTACCGGACTCGAACGCCGGCGCGGCCCAGGCCGACGACGTTCCGATTTCGTCAAAAGTGCCGAAGAAGGTGAGATGAGCACTGAGCAGTTTCTGTTCATCTCCGCCATCGATGCGTTCAAGCGCGTGAACAATCGGCCGTTCCCCACGTGGACGGAAGTTCTCGAAGTGATCCGCAAACTCGGCTACCGCAAGACGCAACCGATGGAGTTGAATCTTTCCAACGCGGAAGATTGGCAGGAAGCAGAGGATGCGCCCGCATTTGTCAATGCGGAAAGTGATGTGGAAGATGAGGCCGCGTGATCAACATCAGCCTGTGTATCGATGAACCCGAACTCCCCAACCAGCCCCGCCACGCGGGGTTGTTTTCTATCATGCCCGCATGAGCGAGCCGTTGCCATACAAGATTGCTGCACTCTGTTACCTGTTTGACGAGCATGGACGCGTGTTGCTTCTACACCGTCGCAAGCCGCCGAACCGGGATCTTTATTCCCCCATTGGGGGCAAACTCGAACAGGCCATCGGCGAAAGTCCCGTTGCGTGCGCGCAGCGCGAGATTCGGGAGGAAACCGGTCTGGAAATTCCAATCGACCGCCTTCACCTGACCGGCATTGTCTCCGAGCATGCCTACGCAGGTGAAACCCATTGGTTGATGTTCCTGTTCGAAGTGGTGGGCGCGGTCACGCTGGCAGAAAAAGAAATCGATGAGGGTATGTTGGAATGGCACGACCCGGAAGAAATCGCATCGCTGGACATTCCTGAAACGGATCGGTGCGTCATCTGGCCCCTTTTCTGGCAGTATCGAGGGGCTTTTTTTACCGTCCACATCGATTGTTCCAGCACGCCGATGCGATGGCAGGTTGAACAACGCCCTCAAGGCCCCTCGCAAGCCGGGCCATCTGGACTCCAGCAAATGTGACAAATCAATACTCATGGATTACCCTATTTGCTTGATAGCGAGACCATGATGTCTTCTGTCGGCTCCTGGAGGAGCAATTCCATTGGGCAATGCATTGGCTTTACCGTCGGGCCTGTGATTCTCAAGCCTAGGATGCTACTGCTGCGCGATCAGGAACCACGACGTCATGACACAGTTTCTCAAAGAAAAAATCGGCAACTTATCAACACCCTGGTGTTTCGATGGCAAAAGTTGGGCGCGGAGTTTACAGAAAACGCTTCGTTGCAAAGCGGCTGGTATCGGCCTGATCAATCGCCTCAAACCGCAATCGGATGAACTCCTTGCACAAAGTGGCTGGCCGGCGACATCGATCAAGAAGTTCTTCGGCGGCGCGAAAGACAACCTTCGCGCCACGGCAGTGAAGGACGGTATCGCCGTTGGCTATCCCGGGCGCAAGGGCGGCTCGCCCTTGCTCACGACCGGGCATGCCGTCGTCTGTATGGTGCCGGACAACATCGGCGAAGACAGTTGGTGGTGGATGATGCTCACGCGTGACCGCAAAGCGTTCACGACCGTCGAGCAGGAGAAAGCGATGCACCTGCTGCGGCGATTCGAAAGCCGGTTCGTCATGCCGTATGAAATTCAACTCGGGCGCGTGCTTGTCGGGCACGATGATCGGCTCATCGCCGCTGACCTCGACACCAAAGACAAGTTCCTCGACAAGCCCGCACTGTTCGACGAACTGTTAACCGAATTCCATCGTGTGGTGGAACAACGTTATCCGAAGTTGAAGGATAACCAGACGCGCGACATGGCGATCAAGATGGGCAAGCAGTCATACTGGCTTTGCTTCACAAAACGTCGAGCCGTCGTCGGCAGCGACGGATATCACTGGTACCTTGAACTTCGACCGCTCGGCGATGACGAAGTGCCCGTTGTCGGTACAGTGAAAGATGATCGCGTCGCCAAGGCGCTGGCGTACCTGCATGACAACTACGCGCAGGTGCCCAGCCTCGCCACGCTCGCCCGTCAGACCGATATGAGCCAGTTCCACTTTCACCGTCTGTTCACCGGACAGGTCGGCACCAGCCCGAAGCAATACCTGCTGCGGAAACAGTTGCAGATGGCCAAATGGATGCTCCGCGCCCTGCGCATTCCGATCGGCCAAATCGCCGACCTCACCGGCTTTTCCAGCCACGGCCACTTCACCAGCACCTTTCACCGCATGATCGGCGAAAGCCCGACCGAATACCGCGAATCGTTTTATTGATTCGGCAAGTTGCTAGCGGCTTGAGTCGTCACAGCCAACATAATGCGACCTTCGACTATCATGGACATCCACATGGAGGTCTTCATGCGTTATTTCATGCTTGCAACCCTGCTGAGCCTGGCAATCAACTTCCCTACACTTGCCGTGCCGGACGAGAGCCAATCCATCAGAGACGACATCAACGCCAATCTGCGCATGGCCGAGGCCATGTATCGCGAAGGCAAACACGATGAAGCGGTCGCGCTCGCATCAAAGATGATCGCCAAGTACCCCAAGTACGTCGAACCGCTCACGTTTCGCGCGGCCATGCACGAAGCCATGAAAAAATACGATGAGGCGATTAAAGACGCTTCCGCCGCCATCAAAATCAAACCCAGTGCTGCGCTCTACCAGCGCCGCGGTGTGCTCAACTTCAAAGCCAGCCGATTCAAAGCATCGGTCAAAGACTTCGACCAATACCTCGAAGCCCGACCCAACGAAGCCCCGCATCACTGGCAACGCGGGATCAGTCACTACTACGCCGGCATGTATAAAGAAGGCGTCGCCCAGTTTGAAATCCACAAGAAGGTGAATCCGGAAGACGTGGAGAACGCTATCTGGCACTTTCTTTGCAAAGCGAAGGTGGACGGCGTGAAGAAGGCCCGCGCCGCGCTCATCCCTATCAAAGCCGACACGCGGCCCTGGGCTGACAGCGCTTACCGACTCTTTCAAGGCAACCTCAAACCCGAGGCGATGCTCAAGGCCA
>JANQKH010000510.1 GCA_028281215.1 Phycisphaeraceae bacterium
GAAGAACTTGGTCCGGAACATGAAGTGGATATCAGTGGAACGGCCACCGACGTTCATCGATGCACGTGGACGGTATACAAGGAAGGTGTCACGGGTGATGAAACCTGGACGGGAATTGGCTACCGCACAGGCACTTCACCCAGTTTTACGTACACGCTGGTCAACCCTGTCCAAATCTCCAAGACGGACAAGAACGGCCGGGTTGTGGACGCCATTGCCTCCAAACGCACAACCGGCAGCGGCAAACTTGATCCGGACGACACGTTCAGCCAGGGCGACTGGTCCCGTTGGACACACAACTACTACAACGACGATGGGCAATTGGAATACACCCGCGTCTACCACACCATTCCCTCAACGGGCAATGGAACTTCAGGCACCAATTTCGACGAGACTTTCTTCGGCTACGACGACGTGACGCGACAGCAAGTGCGCGTCAAGACCCCCGGTGGCACCATCACGCGCAATGTCTACGACAACCGCCAGCGTCTTGAAAGCGTCTGGGTGGGCACGGATGACATTCCGGACGGGTCAAGTGATTGGGAAGATTGGTCGCCGTCGAATGCCAATGGCAGCAACATGGTTCGGGTCAGTGCCAATCAGTACGACGATGGCGATGCGGGCGGGGAAAGCAACCTCACCGCCTCCACACAGGTGGTCAGCAACTAACGTCATTGGCGCAGAGCCTGAGAACAGGAGTGATCGACTCATGGTTGAATTACAGATCTCATTGCGGTTGCAGGGTGAATCGGACCTGAAAAAGCGAGGCGAAGTTTTGCTCGCCAAACTTCCCGGTTCGCCATGGTCCGAACGAGAACGATGCTGTGCTCTGATTGTTGAGCGCGATGACGCTGATCTGGAAGCAAAAGTCCAAGCCAGGCGGCAAGCAGGGGAAAAGCACCCTGTCATCGTCCATCCCTACGCAACAACGGATGACGAAGGTGAAATCATCAAACGTTCAACGCTCGCCGTCAATATTGACGCGATGGAGACTGAATTGAAGCAGCGGGTGCTCAACGACCGCGAGCGCGTCGAAACGCTGAGTCCCACGCAATACACCACGATTGAGCGGAGTTGAATCCATGGCCGAGAATACCAGCACCATCAAGCCAGCCGGCGGCGGCGACTTTACCACGCTTCAATCCTGGGAAGACTGGGCGGACGGGGAAACCAACGCCGCGCAGTGGGCCGAGTGTTACCAGGGCGGGGATCTGGGTGAAGTCAGACTGTATCTGTGGTCTGCCACCATCACCGCGTCTGATCATCCGCGAATCTACGCCGCACCCGGGCATCGACACAACGCCAAAGACAACAATGTTGGCGCGTACATTCAGGTTGGCAGTTCGATGTCATATGGCATTGAGTTCTACTTCATCGGCTCCGGCGAAGTGGACGGGTTACGCATTATTGACGTGCCGAATGCCTGTACGGGCATCAACTGGGTCAACAACGATGACAATCAGGAAGTGCTGATCGAGAATTGTCTGATCATCACCGACGGAACGGCGACAACGCAACTTGGTATTCGCATCTACACCAGTGTTGACAGCGATGGCGTCGTTCGCAACAACATCATCTACGCCAAGGGAACCGTGGCCAACCTTCGCGGGGGCATCGAACTGACGGGTAAGCCGGTGGATTCGACTCCCATCACATTCGACACCAAGGTGTTCAACAACACGGTCAATGGAAAAATATACAGAGGGTTCGTCGCGAATCTTGAGGCGGCATCGGGGCACACCGTGACGATCAATGTCCAGGCCCAAAACAACATCGCCACCAACGCGTCGAATTGCTACGACAAGAGAGAACATGGCACGGGGACGATGACCCTGGTCACCACGGGGTCTTCGCACAACCTGTCTTCCGATGCGACCGGCGACGATTGGGGATCAACGGGATCATTGATCAACAAATCCGCATCCGATCAATTTGTCGATCCCGATGAAGACTGGACGCTCAAATCCACTGCGGACGCCCGCCGTGCCGGTACGGACCTGTCGGCGGAGGGCTTCGATCGTGATGCGCTCGGGTGCATGCGACCGGAGCGATACGACTGGGACATGGGCGCCTTGCAGCTCGAAGAAATCCGTGTGACCAGCAACACCTATGACTTCCGCAATCGATTGACCGACATCGATGGCGAAGAAGACTTCTACCAGAAGAACACCTACGACAACCTCGACCGTACCACCAAGGTCGACCGTCACGATACGACTTCAGGCGGCAATCTCATCGGCCGTCAGGAAACCTTCTACGACGATCGCAATCGCGTCTATCAGACCAAGACGTATGAAGTGGACCCTTCCGACGGCTCGGTCGGCAACGCACTGATCGGCGACAACTTCTTCGATGCCGCCGGCAACGCGACCAAGACCATCTCGCCCGGCGCCGGCGAGTCGTACCAGGCCAACACCTTTGACAATCTCGGCCGTCAGACCAACACCAAGACAGCCTACGAAGATGGCACGTCGACCGAACAGGTCATCGAAGAAAGCGTCACGACCTTTGATGATGCAAGCAACGTCCTGACCGTGGAACTCGAGCAACGCAACACCGACGCCGCCACGTTCCGGTCAAGCTACATCCACAACTGGTACGACTGCATTGATCGTCCCATCGCAACCGCGGATTACGGCACGGACAACACGGCCCGGCCCAGCACCACACCTGCCCGCAGTGACACCATCCTCGTGTCAAGCACGGAATACGACGCCGACACCGGCGACGCGACCAAGACGTTCGATCCAAAGAACCTTGAAACACGCCAGGAATTCGACGATGCCGGCCGTGTGACCAAGATCATCGAGAATCACACCGGCTCCGGCACACCTGCTTCGCCCAATGACGATGACAACCGCACCACCGAGTTCACCTTCAACGCCGACGGCAACCAGGCCACCATCACCGCCAAGATGGCGTCTTCCAGCGATGACCAGGTGACCACCTACGTCTACGGCACGACCTTCGACGATTCCGATGTGGCGTCTAATCTGCTGCTGCGGGCCATCGAATACCCCGACAAGGCCAGCGCCAGCGACCGGGTTGAAATGAGCTACAACCGTTTGCAGCAGGTTGTCGAGCGCAAAGACCAACTCGGCTCGGTGCACACCTATGATTATGATGAATTGGGCCGACAGGTGCAGGATCGCGTGACGACTCTGGCCAGTGGCGTGGATGGCGCGGTCCGACGCATCGAAACCGCCTACGAGGTGCGCGGCATGGTCGAAAAGATCACCAGCTACGACGACCCCGATGTCGGTGAAGGCTCGATCGTCAATGAAGTGCAGTTCGTCTTCAACGACTTCAGCCAGTTGATCACGGAATATCAATCCCATTCCGGTGCGGTGAATGAAATGTCCACGCCGAAGGTTCAATATGCCTTTGCTTCCGGCGCCAGCAGCAGCAACCAAATCCGCCAGACCTCCATCACCTACCCTGATGGCAAGGTGGTGACGTTCAACTACGGCACGGCCGGCGAAGCCAATGACATGCTCAACCGCGTCGAATCCATCGACGAGTAAGGAACACCCATGGCCACTCTCGCGAGTTACAAATACCTTGGCCTGAACACCGTGGTCGAAGCCGACTACGAAGAGCCCGACGTGAAGCTCGACCTGTGGGGCGGTGTCGCCGGCACCTACGACGGTCTCGACGCTTTCGGTCGCGTGATTGACCACCGCTGGATCGACTACGGCCCCGACCCCGATGTCGATGCAGCACGCATCCAGTATGGTTACGACCGCAACTCCAATCGCCTGTGGCGTCAGAACGATGTGGCGCGGGCAGCCAGCAAACAGTTCGATCAGCAATACACCTACGACGGCCTCAATCGCCTCGACGACTTCAAGCGCGGTGAACTCGATACCAACAAGACCATCCCCGGCGCTGGCATCGCCGCGTCCGGCAACCCGGCCATCGTTGTCGATAAAAACGTGGCCGGCTCCGTCTTCGTCGA
>JANQKH010000511.1 GCA_028281215.1 Phycisphaeraceae bacterium
CCCCACCTGTCGGATTGGTTGATCCAGATATGCTCGACCATCATTTAAACACTCGGTCATTCTTATCGCCGCGTGACATGATGTAAGCGAGCAGGTCGAGGGCTTCGTCCCTGTTCATCGTGTCGATCAGGTTCGCCGGCATGATGGACACCTTGGATGCTTTCTGCGTGTCGATGTCCGCCTTCTTGACCGTCGTGAGTTGATCTGGCTTGTAGGCATCGACCATCACCTTGATCTCGTTGCCGTCAGACGACACGATGCGACCGACAATGACGTCGCCGTCCTTGGTGTCGATGCGGGTGGAGACGTATTGGTCTGAGATAACATTGCTCGGGTCGATGATGGAATCGATCAGATCCTTGTAACTGAATCGGCTGGCGACGCCGGTGAGGTCGGGACCGACCGCGCCGCCTTCGCCATCGAAGCGATGGCAGAGCACGCAACGCGAGGCGAAGTACATTTGCTTGCCGTTCTCATAGTTTCGGCCTCTCAGTCCGTTTTTGGTGAGCTTCTCAAGGTCACTAACTTTCCATATCCGCCCGGGGCCTTTTGGTGTGGGCAGGTCGTCAATGTCAGGTAGCGTGTTGCCGGTGACCTTCTCACCGGTCAGATCCTTGAGCGCGACGCGTTCGGCGTTGGAGCAGTTCGCCAGCGCTTCCTTGCGGATGTTGTTGATGAAACCGCCGTAGCTGGCGCCGCCGGAGAACTTCGACGCGTCGATGAGGAACTGGAAGTATTGTCGGCGTTGTTCGAGCGTCCAGCCGTAACGTACGTTGCGCAAGACGAACGCGTAGTGCAGGTTCTGCAACGGCGGCATGTTGGCAAGCATCCTCTGCGCCGCACCGCCGTAACGGCTGTTGCGGCCGAGCACGGTGACCCAATCGGGCTTCGGTGTGGGCTTGGCGTCGGTCATCAGTTTCATTGTCTTGGTTACGATCGTCGGCGACTTGAGATACACCAGCACGCGCGCCAGTTCGGCGTTCACGCGGTCATCCTTGCCGGGGTCGGGGTATGACGCGTCTAACTTGTTGGCGATCGTGTCGGTGAATCGGCGTTCCGGCTCACCCATACGCGCGAACGTCAATGCATACGCGCGAAGCACGCCGAGTTTGTGTTCGGCTGACAGTTTTGCGAAATCGAGGCGGTACAGTTTGTCAAGCATTTCGAACTGCAACGACTTGTCGCCATGCCGCGCCAGCGCGATGATGCCTTGAATGATTCTCTGCGGGTCGGTCTCGTCGAGCACGTCGTTCTGCCATTGTTTGACCGGTTGACTTTCGATCGCGACGCGTGCGGCGTAACGGATGTATCGATCCTTGCTCTTGAGGTGAGGCCAGGCGTAATCGACCGCTTTGGGATCCTGCTTGCCGTGGAATGCTTCGAGGCTTCGTCGCAGATCGCGCGCAGCTTTGTGTATGCCGTCGCTGTCCCCTCTGATCGAAGGCACTGCATTGCGATCACCGGTGAACCGCACGCGATACAACGCCGACTTCGTGCCGCGTCCACCCACGGTGAAGTAAAAGTGACCGTCTTTGCCAACGATGGCGTCGGTCACCGGCAGAGGTTGGCCGCTGACGAATTCTTCGACCTCCGCCTTGTAAGACGCGCCGTCGGGGATCAGGTGTACGGCCCAGATCGTGCCATAGGTCCAGTCGAGGATGTAGATCGCATCCTGCCATTTGCCGGGGAAATTGGAACCGAGCCCGGACGCCACACCGGTCGGCGACGCCGGCCCGATATCCACCACCGCGGGCAGGCTGTCTTCGTAGTAATCCGGCCACTTGCCGCTGCCGCTGCGCCAGCCGAATTCGCTGCCGCTGACCACATGATTGACGCGCGTCGGGCGATACCACGGCATGCCGAAGTCCCATTCCATGTCGGAGTCGAAGGTGAACATCTCACCATGTTTGTTCAGCGCGACGTCGTATTGATTGCGGTAACCGATGGAGATCAGCGAGCGCTGTTTGCCGTCGGGCGATACGCGGGCAACCCAACCGCCCGGCGCAAGTTTGCCGCGCGCATGTCCGCGCGCATCCCATTGTCGCGGCAGCAGAAGGTCTTCCTTCCAAACGCGCGGGACGGTGCTGCCGGTGAGGTCGGGCGGAATGTTGGTGTGATTGCCGCCGACGAAATAAAGGTCTTTGCCGCTTTCGGTGACGATGACGCCGTGCGGGCCGTGTTCACCGCCGCCGTTGAGTTTGATCAACTCTTCCGCTTTGTCGAGTTTGCCGTCACCGGTGCTGTCGGTGACCTGCCACAGTCCGCCACCATTGCGGTTGACGTAGAGGCGGTCGAACGCCCAGACCATGCCCTGACCGTTGGAAATATTAGCGGGGATTTTTTCGACTTTGGGTTCATCATCAGAGCCGGCCTTCGGCACGGCGATCGTGTAGAGCCCCTTGCCGCCCTGATCGGAAGCGATGAGCCGGCCGTCGGGCAACACCGTTAGTGCAACCCACGAACCCTGCTGGCCTTTCGGCACGGTGTAGATCAATTCGAGTTCAAAACCGTCGGCGACGCTTGGCCCGTTGTCGGCTGCCGCGACGAAGGCCGTCCCGCCGCCAGTCACTGCGCCCCAAGGTTGGACGCCATAGGCGCCCAGTGTTTTCACCGCGCCAGCTTTGCCCGCAGCTTTGGCGTGCGACGCCCAGGTCTTGTCGGAAACGATGGTTTGCGTTTTGCCGTTTTCACCGATCACTTGCAGTTTGAGAATGAAGCCGGCCGGGCTGTTTGGATCGTTGCGGCACATGGCTTCGACAATGTTCTCGCCGGCTTTGAGATGCTTGGCGACGTCGGCTTGAACCGGCGACCCCCATTCGCTGCTGGCAAGCACCTTCTTGCCGTTGACGTGCACAGTCATGTGATTGTCGCATGTGCCAATGATTTTCGCCGACGCGACCTTGCCCGTCACCTTAAATGCCTTGACACACCTGGCCTGATTGGCGTTACCGGCATCCCAGATCCACGTCGCCCCTTTCAGGTCGATCGGCTTGGTTTTCTTCTTTGGCGCTGCGTCCAGCGCAGCGGTCATCATCAGCGACAACATCACAAACAGCGAAAATCGAATGGTCTGGGTCATGGTTCCTTTTCCCGTCAGAGGGTTGGTCTAGTTCATCGCGGCGGACGCGTAGCGCACAAGTATAACGGCTGGTCCGATGGGGCCTCGTCCATGGTGCAAATCACTTCATTCACCACGCGGAATGCCGACCGACTATGGTTCAAATGTGTTAAGTTGTTTGCAATGGACCCCAAGCAAACCACCACGCCATCCAGCCCGCAACCACGATGGGGCAAGTGGAAGGATGAACAACTGCTCGACCTGCGTTTCAGTGACCTGGGTGTGCAGCTTGAAGGTACTGTGCTCGAACGGCGTATCCAGCGCCTTTACGATGAGCTGGACGCCCGCCATATCCGCCACAAGCCACACTGCTGGTTGTCGTCCGAGTGGTTCAGTCCGGATGGGATCCCCGGGATCGCGCTGCCGTTTTACCTCGCCCATCCACGCCTGATGCGCCTGGAAAAAAAACAGATGCTCGAAGTGGAAGGCGGCACCGAACGCTGGTGCATGCGCCTGCTTCGACACGAAGCCGGCCACGCGCTGTGCACGGCGTATCGGCTGCACTACAAAAAGACCTGGCGCGACGCATTCGGCAAATTCTCCGAACCCTATCCCGATTACTACCAGCCAAAGCCCAACAGTCGAAACTACGTGCACCATCTCGATTACTGGTACGCCCAGGCGCATCCGGCGGAAGACTTCGCGGAAACGTTCGCCGTCTGGTTGACATCGCGCAAACGGTGGCGTCAGGCATACCAGGGTTGGCCGGCGCTGCGCAAGCTTGAAGCCGTCGATCAGATGATGAAAGAGATCGCCGACCAACCCGCGCCGGTGCGCTCACGCCGACAGATTGAACCACTCAAACAACTGCACACCACACTCGGCAAACATTACAAACGCAAGAAGGAACACTACGGCGACGATTGGCCTGACTTCTACGACCGCGACCTGCGCCGGTTGTTCTCGGACGATCCACTTTATCAGTCGCAGGATACCGCGGCGTCATTCCTGCGACGCATACGTCCGGAAATACGCGAGATGGTCGGCCGCTGGACCGGGGAATACGCCTACACGATTGATCAGGTTGTCCGCGACATGATTGACCGATGTAAGGAACTGAAACTTCGCCTGGCCGTGCCCGACGATGAGGCGCGCACGCAGGTGATGGTCATGGTGGCCGTGCAGACGATGAACTACCTGCACGGCGGGCACCACAGGATCGCCGTATGAGACGCCTTCGTATCCTGGTTCTGATGCACGAAGATCTCGTGCCGCCGGCTTCACTCGATGGGTTTTCCAAAAAGGAAATCTCCGAGTGGAAGACGGAGTACGACGTCGTTGTCACGTTGCAGGACGCCGGTCATGAAGCGCGGCCGCTTGGCGTGTCCAGCGACCTCGCCGTTGTCCGCGAAACGATTGACGAATTCAAACCGCATGTCTGTTTCAACCTGCTCGAAGAGTTCCACGGCGTGTCGTTGTACGACCAGCACGTGGTCAGCTATCTCGAACTGCTCCGCCAACCGTACACCGGCTGCAATCCGCGCGGCCTAACGCTCAGCCATGACAAAGCGCTCACGCGAAAAATCCTCAGCTATCACCGCATCCCCGTGCCAAGGTTCGCTGTGTTCCCCGTCGGCAAGAAAGTCAAGCGGCCGGAGCGGTTGAAGTTTCCGCTGATCGTCAAGTCACTGACCGAACATGCATCGCTCGGCATCTCGCAGGCGTCGATCGTCCACAACGACGAAAAACTCAACGAACGCGTCCAGTTCATCCACGAACAGATCGGCACCGACGCCATCGTGGAGCAATACATCGACGGTCGTGAGTTGTACGTCAGCATCATGGGCAATCAGCGACTGCGCGTCTTTCCAATCTGGGAGCTCTTCCTGAAGAACCTGCCTGAAGGCGCACCGCGCATCGCCACGCAAAAAGTGAAGTGGGATGACAAATACCAGGAACAGATCGGCCTGAGCATCGGCCCCGCCAAGGAACTGTCAAAGGAACTGACCGACCGTATTGTGAAGACGTGCAAGCGCGCTTACCGCGCCCTGGAAATGACCGGCTACGCACGCATCGACCTACGCATGACCGACGACGAACACATCTACATCCTCGAAGCCAACCCCAACCCCGACATTGGGTATGGCGAAGAGTTTGCCGAATCCGCCAACGCTGCGGGCGTGAAGTATGACGAACTTCTCTACAAGATCGTCAACATGGGTATCCGGTATCGACCGGGATGGCATTAGTGGCCGCCACCTACTTTCTACGTGGCGTTCGTTTCCAGACGGGTTCAAACACCCATTCCGTTTCCCAATCGGGGTCACGATAACCAACGACAACGTCTTCAAAGTCGCGGCCGAAACACGTGTTCATGACGAATTTGCGGAAGGTCGTCGTGAGCTTGACGATCTTGCGCGCACTTCTCGGTAACACGTAAATCCCGTAATCACGTGGCTTCTTTCGCGTAACGTCCAGCGGATCCCACGCGATTGTGTCAGCCCCGGCTGTCCCTCCGAAAGGAATCATTCGATCGATAAACGCTTCGTCGCCGTAGATGTCTTTTAAGAGTTGATTGCCGCGAGCCTGATCCTTACCAAACATGCTCGTGAAATCTTTCGCGCGACTCTTGACCGGCGCGTGGAGATCAAAGAAAGAATTGAGCGTGCCGTACCCCAACTCAGTGATAAATGCTTTGTAGCTATCCGGCAATGGGAAGTCATTCTTCGATTCAAACTCTTCAATATCCGCCATCGAAGGAATTAACACCTCCGTGTTGACCACAGGCAATTGGATATCAAGTTTCTTGGCGAGCGATTCCCACATCGATAGGTACCGATCATGCCCAAAGATCAAATCGCCGCCGGCGTCGGCACGGGCATGTCGTACTTCTTCGCCGCGCGCTTTGAGCCCTTTGGCAGTGCGATTGACTGGCGGTCGATTTT
>JANQKH010000723.1 GCA_028281215.1 Phycisphaeraceae bacterium
AACTCAATCCGTCCACGCGGCAGCCATATGGATCAACCTGAAGTTCATCCCGAAAGCGGGCAAGCTTGGCGCGGCGGTCGGCCACAAGATCGCCGCCGGTCGGTTCTGCGGGTTCGGTTTGCTGAGTCTGTGTGTTCTGGTCGGTCATGGTCGCGGCATCGTATCAGGAGTCAGGAAGCAAGAGCGAGGCACGAAGAAGCACCATGGCGGAAACCTCGCACCAAATCAGGGAATCAAAAAAGCACGCGTCCGCGAGTGACCCGTGCTTGATGGTTTCGTATCCGTGTCGTGCAATCAGCTTGCCGACTCGGCCGTTTTAGGTTCGTCGGCGGCCTCATCCTCAACCGGGGCTTCATCAACCACGGGCGCTGCTTCCGCAGCCGGTGCTTCTTCCTTGCGAAGCAGCGAACCCAAGCCGCGGCGGCGGTCACGCAGGCGACGTTTCTTGCCCACGCGGTCACGCAGGTAATACAGCCTCGCCCGGCGCGTGTGGCCGCGACGTTTGATTTCGACCTTTGCAATACGCGGGCTGTGCAGCGGGAACGTGCGCTCCACACCTTCGTTGGCAACGATACGGCGAACCGTCATCGTGCGCGTCAGGCCCGAGCCCTGAATCTTGATCACCACGCCGTTGAAAACCTGGATGCGTTCCTTTTGGCCTTCGATGATGCGGACGTGGACGTCAACGGTATCGCCGACGTGAATCTCCGGCAGATCGGTTTTCATCTGCGACTGTTCGATTTCTCGGATGAGTGTCGTGCTCATGGCTGATGCTTGGTTGGGGTGAGGATAAACAGGCTCGCGATCGAGTGAGCCGAGTAGTGTAGCAACGTGTTATCTTGTTGTCGACCGGGCATTTCCAGTCGATTTCGCACCGACTGAATCCTTCGAACCCAACCGGCAAACCGAACCTGCAGGGCTGTCGCGGGTATTCTGTATCGTACATGACCACCCTTGCCCATCCCATTCCGCTGTCGGGTGTGCCCTCGGTTGTACCTGACCGGGAAGGTGGTGATCTTCTGATCGTCCGTTTGCGAAGCAGGGACATGTCTGCCCTGTCGGAACTCACTGAACACTACGGCTCTGCAATCACCCGCATGGCCTACCTGCAACTCGGCGACGCCCATGCCGCGGAGGACGTCGCTCAGGAAACCCTGCTCGCCGCATGGGACGGCGTCCATCGCACGCGGCCTGACACCGCACTTTGGCCCTGGCTTCTCGGTATCACCTACAACCACTGCCGCAAGCACTGGCGGTCGGTTACCCGACGTCGGCGACGCGAACAGACGGCCGACCATCTTTGCAAAAAACATCGGGACTCGGTTCATGTCGAGCAGTCCGCCATCCGGTTGGAAACCACGCGAAAGGCACTGTCGAGCCTTTCGCCCAAATTACGCATTGTGATTTTGCTGCGATATTTCGAGGGATTGAGTATCCGCGAAACCGCTGACGCCCTCGACCTGCCACAAGGTACGGTCAAGCGACGCTGCCACGTCGCCATTGAAAAACTGCGTGAACTGATCAACGAGGTGCCATCATGAGCGATTCGCACTTTGAACAGGAACTGTCGGCTTCGTTGGACGCCCTCGCCCAATCGGCGCCAGTCGGACCGCCCGCTGATACGGTGATCGAGCGACTGAAAGTTCGCACGCGCCGTCGGCAACGCGTGACGGCGGTTTCGGCGATGGCTTTGTTGCTTGCGTTTGGTTACCTCCTGGTTACCGCCTATCTGCCTGAACCCACTTCGCATCCGCAACTTCAGATTGGGAAAGATGGTCAGTCGGCGCTGAACGTAAACCAGCATCCGGTCGCACCCCGGATGCAGCCGACCGACGTGTTTGACACCGCCGCGCTGCTCGGTCATGTGGACGCGATTCCGTTCGAGCGCCACCTCGTCCTTCAGGTGACGTCGCTGGATGAAAGTGAAACGCCGGCGATTCATCCGGCATGGAACTCCGAGTTGGATCTCGAACAAATCGATTTCGCCTATCTGCCAACGCCGAGTGAAGGGATGTTCTTCGTGGCAGTGCCGGATCTTCCGGATCGCAGGCCGTTCTGATCTGCCAATGCCGTTGTGGCTTTTGTCACGTAAGAGGTCGGCCGTACACCTTCTCCACAGGCGTTCTAACTTCCGGGCCATCAATAACTTTGGCGTGCAATTGCCCTTTTGATCTGGTACAATTGGCCGCCCCCGATCGTTCCCTCCGAAATGACAAAACCCGCCTTTGCTTCGGCGGGTTTGGCGTGGATTGTGACTGGCCTCGCGCTCTAGCAAAGAGCGGCAAAGACCATCAGGGTGAGAAGCACCGTGCGTTTGCGTCGTTCGATTTGCTCTTGCGTGAAATAAAACAGAGCGGTCGCATTCATCGGTACTCTCCAGCGTGGTTGGTTGCCCGAAGGAGTCACAATCACCGTACCACAGACGCCCGCGACAGGAGCCAAAATGCATAACTTTAATGATGGCAATAAGATACAGGACGTCCGCTTCGCCGGCAATGATCGAAAACAGGCGGTCCGGTTCTGCCGGATGTTGCCTGTAGACAACATCAATCACCCGTCGATGTCGTTTGTTCGCATCGTTTCGACACTCATGATCGTTTGCCTGCTCGCCGTTTCGGGACGCGCCGACGAAAAAACAGTCGCTCCACAGGTCGACTGGGCCGTCGCAAAACTCGCCTATCAACGCGTCGAAGCGTGGGTTGCCAAAGAGTCGGTCGAGCGGAACCCCAACGACAAGCCGCTGCACGTCACCGGCGTGGTCGGAGCGAAAGTCACCTTGCGATATGGCGGTCTGACTGTCGGCGCCGGGCACGCATTGGTCGATGGCTTTGATCCTGAAAAGCGGATCGACCTGAACGAACTGGCCGCGAAGGCGACCGGCATTGCGCTGGTGAATTTCAAGGACCAAAAGCCCGGCGGCGGCAAGTGGATTCTTGATGCTGATCTTCAAATTGCCCATTCGCCCCACACGATTGAACTCCAGTCTGACGCGTCGAGCAAGGCGATCTTTTTCGAATTTGCCGCCGGTTTTCACGGTTTGCGGATGACGCATCATCGCCTGAAGGACACCACGGCCATCATTTGGCCGGCGTCCGCGCTTGCAGCCAACATGCGACCCGACAGTCACATCAGCGGCCTCCTTGCTGAACTCAACTACAAATTCAACGAAGTGCAGGCTGTGCAACCAAAAATCGGCCACGACGGCGGACCGCAGTTGCAACGCTTTGAAGTCATTCATCTCGTGCGACTTCCCAACGGCAAAGAGCCGCAACGGCTGACGCGCGGCGGGGCCGTCAAATCCGCCAGCGATGTCAGCATGGCCAGTGTGAAGTCGATGGCCGACCAGTTGTTCGGCCACATCGAAAAGCGCATTGCTCCCAAAGGCACGATGCCCGGCACCTACCTGCCGACTTCCGATCGATACAAGCCGCTCAAGGCCGACATTGAAGACATCGCCATCACCCTTGCGGCGCTCGTCGAACGAACGCGGTATCTCTACAACGTCAATCCGAACGGCCTCGACTATCACCGGGCCAAGGAACAGGTTCGTGTGCTGGTCACACATCTGCGCTCCAAACTGGTGGGCGACAATGCCGAGAGTGAATCGCCCGAAGCGATGGCTCATTTGATGACCGCGATCATGGATTCGCCACACCTTGGCGCATTGCGGCTGGACCGCAACTGGTTGGGCAAGAAGCTCGTGAAACTTCAGGACAAGAAGGGGCGATTCATCGATCCCGTTAGCCGCAAACCGGTCAAGACCCACACGCAGGCGATAGTGACGGCAGCACTGGTCAAACTGTTCGAACAGACGCGTGATCAATCGTTGCCTGCCGTGATCCGGCTCGCCCAGGATCACCTTTGGGCCAATGCCAACAACACCGTTGAAGTCGTGTCCGCCCAGCCCTGGATGGCCGACGCGTTGTTCGACATGAACCGCCTGCTGCCACCGCTTGAGGAGGCTGGCAAAGCCAAGTTCGCCAAGCGCGTTGAAGCGATCAAAACGCTCGTCGAAAGTCTGCGCAAGAAGAAGCTCGTCCGCGGTACGCCCCGCCTTGGACCGGCGGATGTCGTTGGCGGCGTCGATCTGATCAACGACACCAATGCCGGCGCCCCAACGCCCGACTGGCGCACGGCTCACGTGTTGGCGCTGCTCGCTCGTCACTTGGGCAACGAAGCCATTGTGCCCGAGAAGGATCGAATCATGGCACAGTTCGACTGCACATTGCTGGTGCGGTTCTTGGGGCAATTGATGTTCGACGAGGCGAATTGTTATTATGTCCGCTCGCGAACCGATGTGATGCACGGCGTCCGCTTTGCCCCTTGGGACAATCGGCTCCACGCCGAACCCACCGCCATGACTCTGCTGTCGTTGACGCGCCTTCAAGTGGCTCTGGATCCAAAGCTGGCGAAGTTGGGCGATTGAGGGCAACACGTTGGTGAGTCATCAAGGCGGTCGGGAATCTCAGCATTTCGCAGTCTGGTGGTGGCTTCGATCGGCATGAATGGCGGCTCCGGGGCCGACATGCCGAGCTTGTCGTTTTTCAGTAGAATCCCCACGCCCGAACTGGTGGGGCACGCATCGTGCGCGAGTCAATGGCCGTCGTTTCAGAGGCTCAAACGTCTGTCTGTGAACCGTTATGGCACGGTCGCGGATCAACAATAATTCAGGGAAATCAACGCTTAATCGAAAGGAATGGTTGTGACGCCGAAAGAAGTCATCGCACTGGCAAAGGAACAAGGGGCCAAGATTCTGGACCTGCGATTCATGGACTTTCCCGGGATGTGGCAGAACACGTCCTACCCCATCAGCGAATTGACCGAAGACTGCTTCAAGGAAGGCTTCGGCTTCGACGGTTCCTCGATCCGCGGCTGGCAGGCCATCAACGAGTCGGACATGCTCCTGATGCCCCAGGCCGACACCGCCTTCATGGATCCGTTCTGTTCGATCCCCACCTTGTGCGTCATCTGCAACATTGCCGATCCGATCACCGGTGAGGATTACACCCGTGATCCGCGCAACATCGCCAAGAAGGCCATCGCCCACATGGAAGCGACCGGCATTGCCGACACCTGCTTCGTCGGTCCCGAAGCCGAATTCTTCGTCTTCGACAACATCCAATACGCCAACGAACCGCACGAAACCTTCTACTTCCTCGATTCCACCGAAGGCCACTGGAACACCGGCACGGCCGAAGGCCCCAACCTCGGCCACAAGATTCGTCCCAAGGAAGGCTACTTCCCCACGCCGCCCACCGACACGCTCATGGACATCCGCTCCGAGATGGTCCTGCACATGATCAGTTGCGGCATCGACGTCGAATGCCATCACCACGAAGTCGCCACCGGCGGCCAGTGCGAGATCGACATGCGCTTCAGCCCGTTGGTCGACATGGCGGACAAACTCGTCAAATACAAATACATCATCAAGCAGACTGCCCATCAGCACGGCAAGTCCGCCACGTTCATGCCCAAACCGCTTTACGGCGACAACGGCTCCGGCATGCACACACACATGTCCCTGTGGAAGGACAACAACCCGCTGTTCGCAGGCGACGGTTACGCCGGCATGAGTGAAACCGCCATGCACGCCATCGGCGGCATCCTCAAGCACGCCCGCGCCTTGATCGCCTTCACCAACCCGTCGACCAACAGCTATAAGCGACTGGTTCCCGGTTACGAAGCTCCGGTCAATCTCGCTTACTCCCGCCGCAACCGCTCGGCCTCGGTTCGCATTCCGATGTACAGCCCGTCGCCCAAGGCCAAGCGTTTCGAGTTCCGCTGCCCCGATCCGACCGCCAACCCATACCTTGCTTTCAGTGCGATGCTCATGGCGGCGCTTGACGGTATTGAAAACAAACTCGATCCCGGTGAACCGCTCGACAAGAACATCTACGACCTTAGCCCGGAAGAAGCCGCCGGCATCCCCACCACGCCCGGTTCGCTGGAAGAGTCGCTCCAGGCTTTGTCCGACGACCACGACTTCCTGCTCAAGGGCAACGTCTTCACGCCGGACGTCGTCGATACGTGGATCGAATACAAGACGGAAAACGAAGTCGAAGCCCTCAAGCTTCGTCCTCATCCGTACGAATTCGCGATGTATTACGACATTTGATCGCATCGCCAAAACCCCGATTCATTCCACCCTGCGGCTTCGGCCGCAGGGTTTTTTCTTGCAAGTCGCGGCATTGTTGTCCGTGTCCGGACATAGGGGGTACCCAAATCAGCGAAAATCGCGTTAACTCTAGATCATGTGTGGATTTACCAAATGTCCGGCAAAAATGTCCGGACATCCGACCCTCGCTGAGATCCGAAAAACGCAGATTTCCGTGTCCGGAATTATGTCCGGAACGTGTCCGCGAATGTCCGGACATGTCCGGCGGACATGAATTGACGACATCTATACGCACAGCCTTCGTCACTTCCAGCACAGCCAACCCCATCCAACACTCAGCAATAAACAAGATGAACGCCGACAGCAAAACCAATCCGAAATCCCCCAATCCGAAATCCGAAATCCCAATATCCACTTGTCAAAGAGCAATGTCTATTGGCATTGTGAGCCAAATGCGGCCTATTGTATCTCGCTATCCAAACAAACACAAGACAAATGGCCGTATTCATGCATTCAGAAAGGTGCCGATAACGCTATATCTTGTGGATAAGTTGTCCCATGGCCTGTCATCTGGTGTCCGGCGTGGAAATGCGGAAAAAATTTTGTTTTCATTAAAGCAAAGTAAGCACACAGGTTATAGAAATGAACGTCGATCCGGCGCGATATTTTGTGCAGAAGGGGGTTGCAGCCACAAGATATAGTGTGATAGGATTCTCGCTGTCGTGTTCCACGAAACCTGCCCAATCGGGCCGCCGAAATCGGCTTTAAGGGTTTCAAGGGCACGGCGACACGACTGGGAGGCGCCCGGGTATCGAAACGGTCCAACGACTGATTCGCAACCAGGACCACCAGCCGGAAGGTGACAGAGTGCTGCAGGGGGCATCAGGGGTCTTGAAGCGGGGCATCCCGCCGGGACCAGGACAGCAGGGAACCAAGGAAGGCTTCGGCCAAACCCATTCCAGGAGTGTGTCTCCAGGAGTCTGGGTGTTATCACGTGGGAGCAGAACATGGCCGTCTTGTGCGACACACAAATCCGCGAACTCGTTCCAATCGAACCGTTCGAAGACAACGTCAAACGCCAGGGCAAGGTGTCCTACGGCGTCTCGAGCTACGGCTACGACGTGCGCGTGGGCACGCTCTTCAAAATCTTCACCAACGCCCCGACCGACGGCGGCCAGTCGATCGTCGATCCGAAAAAGTTCGATGACCGCAACTTCGTCACCGTCGACACGCAAAGGACCGGCAAGGATCACGTGATCATCCCACCCAACAGCTTCGCGCTGTGTGAGACGGTCGAAACATTCGCCATCCCGCGCGACGTGCTGGTCATCTGCGTGGGCAAGAGCACGTACGCCCGTTGCGGCATCATCGTGAACGTCACACCGCTCGAACCGGAATGGCGAGGCAAGGTGACGATTGAAATCAGCAACACGACGCCGCTGCCGGCGAAGATCTACGCCAACGAAGGCATCGCTCAGATGATTTTCCTGAAAGGCGAACGCACGTGTGCGGTGTCGTATGCCGACAAGAGCGGCAAGTACCAGGATCAGACGGGGCTCGTTCTACCCAAAGTGGACTAAGCAGTCTTTCACGACCCGGCAAGAGTGCCGGGCGTGTGCTTGTTATTTCGTGCAATTGAATACGTATTTGATCACGGAAGATCATCAACCTCAGTCAAGGAAGGCAGAACCAACATGGTGCGAAACAATTGGTCGTTTGCAGAAGCACAACAGGGTGCGAAAGAGTTTCTCAAGACGGTCGCCATCGTCGTGGAAGCGGCGGGCACGTTCGACCGGGCGGTGAAACTCGGCCTGATCGGCGGCAACCAGACGGCGCTGATGGCCAGCGGGATTCGCGATGCGATTCCACCCAGCCGCGGCGGCGGCAACACCGACCCGGATGCGGAAGTGAAATGGGACGACCTGCTCGCGACCGCCCTGATCGAACGCGGCATCGACTCGCTCAGCGAAGCCGAAGCGATGGTCAGCATGATTGATAACGGCGAAGTGCCGCCGGTCGACAAACTGCCGGAGATGCAGGCCTAATGGACAGATGGAACACATAGCCCGCCGCATGCGGCGGGAAATCGAAGCGTCAACCAGGACGGAACAGAAAAACCGGACCGTCTCCCGCCGCATGCGGCGGGCTAAATGGAATTGAACCCGCGAACGAGTTGTGCGGGCCTTGGGTCAAGGATGGCCTTTGCACAAGGTGCCTTGGCCCGTACAGCTCGAACGCGGAATAGAGAAATGACGAATGACGAAGCACGAATGACCATTGAATCGACGTAACGCTGAATGCCTTGGCATTGGTCATTCGGATTTCGTCATTCGTCATTCAAGAACAAAAACCGCCCCGCAGTAACGGACTGCTTCGGGTTCAGGACGGATACACGTATCACAGGGACATAAGGAAGCACGCACCATGAAAATCACACGACGATTCACACAACCAGACACGGATGTCTACAGCACGGTCGAATGGGCTCGCCGGTCCAGTCGGATTTCCAATCCGGATGGTTCGATCGTGTTTGAAATGACCGATGCGGAGATTCCCGCGTCGTGGTCGCAGCTCGCGACCGACATCATGGTGAGCAAATATTTTCGCAAGGCCGGTGTGCCCCAACGCGATGAGCAAGGCAATTTGCTGCGCGATGAGGACGACAACGTCATCGCCGGCCCCGAGCGCAGCGCGCGGCAGGTCGTGCATCGCCTTGCCGGTTGCTGGCGGCATTGGGGCGAGAAGTACGGCTACTTCGACAGCACCGATGACGGCCAGGCGTTTTATGATGAAATCGCGCACATGCTGCTCAACCAGATGTGCGCGCCCAACAGTCCGCAGTGGTTCAACACCGGTTTGAACTGGGCGCACGACATCAACGGTCCGGCGCAAGGGCACTGGTATACCGACCCGGCTGACGGCACGACGAAACTGGCCGAGGATGCCTACGGTCATCCGCAGCCGCACGCGTGTTTTATTCAATCGATTGACGACGACCTTGTGAATCCCGGCGGAATCATGGATCTTTGGACCCGTGAGGCGCGCCTTTTCAAGTACGGCTCAGGCACCGGCACGAATTTCTCCACGCTCCGAGGAGAAAACGAACCGCTTTCGGGCGGTGGCAAAAGTTCCGGCCTGATGTCGTGGCTGAAAATCGGGGACCGTGCCGCCGGAGCGATCAAATCCGGCGGCACGACCCGCCGGGCCGCAAAGATGGTCTGCCTTGACCTCGATCACCCCGACATCGAACAGTTCATCAACTGGAAAGTGCGTGAAGAGATTAAGGTTGCTGCGCTGGTCGAAGGCATGAAACATCTGCCGAAGGAACAGCGCGAAACGGCTGAACGCTTGTTGCTCGAACTCGACTACGACTTCAACGGCGAAGCGTACATGACCGTCAGCGGTCAGAACAGCAACAACTCGGTGCGCATCAACAATGAATTCTTCAAACGCCTTGATGCGGATGAAAGTTTTGAACTTCGCAATCGCACAGACGGTGAAGTCGCCAAATCCGTCAAGGCGAAAGACCTGTGGGAACAGATCGGCTACGCGGCGTGGCGTTGCGCTGACCCCGGTGTGCAGTACGACACGACGATCAACGAATGGCATACCTGTCCGGCGAGCGGCCGGATCAATGCGTCGAATCCGTGCAGCGAATACATGTTCCTCGACAACACGGCGTGCAACCTCGCATCGCTGAACCTGCTGAAATTCTATGACGCAGAAACGAAGACCTTCGATGTTGAGGGATTCGAGCACGGCATTCATCTGTGGGCGATCGTGCTGGAAATCAGCGTGCTGATGGCAGCGTTCCCGTCGCGCGAAATCGCCCGGCTCAGTTACGAATTCCGCACACTCGGTCTCGGTTACGCGAACATCGGCGCGATGCTGATGCAGGCGGGCATTCCTTACGACAGCGAAACCGCGCGGGCGATCTGCGGTAGCTTCACCGCGATCCTCACCGGTCGCAGCTACGCAACGAGTGCGGAAATCGCCGCCGAGCAGGGGCCGTTCCCCGGTTTCTTCAAGAACCGCGAGCACATGCTGCGTGTCATCCGCAACCACCGCCGGGCCGCGTACGGTGTACCGCGCGACTTGGATGAAGCGAGTGATTCGGCGCTCGGCGCCTACGAAGGTTTGGAAATTTCGCCGGTGCCGATCGACGGTCAATACCTGC
>JANQKH010000726.1 GCA_028281215.1 Phycisphaeraceae bacterium
CCTGGCAGGAAGCTGACGCCACAACTGGTGGCGCCCTCATGAGTGTTCGACTTCTCTTCCTGCAATCCACCACCAGCCATGCGAATGTCCCGGCTTCGCCGTCCCAAAACGACGTTGGCGATTCGTTTGAACGCGTGTTCAATGGTCACAAGCAGGCTAAACGTACCAAGCCTGCCGATCAAGTTGACGAATCGAAGAGTGAGTCAATCGACGACGTGAAAACCAAGCCTGAGGCAACGGATACTGAACCGTCAAAACAAGAAGATGAAGTGGAACGTGAAGCACCTTCGCCGGCGCGCGGTCGCGATTCCGAACAAAACGAAGTCGATCCGAAGGCTGATCAAACGCCTGAAAAACAAGAGAATTCTGTCGCCGATGGTGAACCGTCGACAGGCGAAGCGTCAGTGGACCAATCCGAGGCCGATCCCCTGGTCAATATCGAACCGTCAGTCGATCGGCCGGAAACAGTTTGGCCCGAAGATGTGAGCGTTGACCGCAATGAAATGTTGTCTGTCGACGAAACGAACCGGCAAGGGGATCGGGAAGACACTGAAACGATTGATACGGCTGTTATCCGCGAAAGCCAAAGCGAATTGTCGGCGTCAGCCTTAAACGTCATCGACGCTGCCACCGCCAACTCAGAGGTGTCAACATCGGCAACAGAAAAACCGGAATCACATGTGACGGTGGATCAGTCAGCCGTCCCCAAATCCCAGCCTCAATCGATTCGGCCGACGTTGCCCGGCGCGCACGAAACGGTTACGCAAACGATTGACGCGACGCCGCCCACGGTCACGGAGCAGAACGGACAAACGAACGGCGAAGGTCAATCGCAATCATCCTCGCAGTCGTTTCAGAATTGGGGTCAGCCGGCGCAATCGCACTCGATGGGCCGGGGATCGGTAGATATTCAAATTCCCTTTTCGACTGTAGAAACGACAGCCGTTGAATTACCTCACGCGGTTTCCGCAGCTTCCGCAACAACCGATCGGCCCGCTCCGGTTGTCACGGCGTCGACGCCGGTTGCGCAACCGGATGCGCCGGAGTTGCGCGATCAGGCAAATATTGCGCGGGTGTCACGAGCCTTGCAAACGGCCGTGAATCAGCGCGGCGGCAATATCACATTGCGTCTCGATCCGCCGGAACTTGGGCAGGTGCGGATCGAAATGGCGGTGCGCGACGGTGCGGTTCAGGCGCGATTCACCGCGCAGACCGATTCGGTACGCCGATTGCTCATCGATCAGATGGGGCAGTTGCGTCATGCCCTTGATCGTCAAGGGTTGTCGGTTGAACGGCTCGACGTGCAGACTGCTTCCAATCAGAACCATGGCTGGAACGCATCGCAGGACACGGAGCAGGACGGTCGCAGCAAAGGTCAGCATTCGCAGCGTCAGTCACACGGTGAACGAGGGCAGCAGGCGCAGGAAGCCACGGATTCGTTTGAGAAGCAATTGGAACACGCCGAGTAGTCTCGGCAGTATTGGCAAGAGGTGATTGATATGTCAGCAGGCGCCATTAGTGGAGCGATTTCCAATCAAGCCGATTCGTCGTCAGCCGGTGGGTTGGGCAGCATCAGCTCGGATGAATTCATCAACGTGCTTCTCACGGAGTTGAGCAACCAGGATCCGTTTGAGCCGCAGGACACCAGCGCCTTGCTGGAGCAGTTAAGCACGTTGCGGAACATCGAAAGCCAACTGAGTTTGCAAGAGCAAATCGAAGGGCTCGTCTTGCAGAACAGTGTGTCCAGCGCCGCCAACCTGATCGGCAAAGAGGTGGACGGCTTGGATGAAGCCAATGAACGCGTGACCGGCGTGGTGACTTCAATTCGCGTGCAGGAAGGCAAAGCCATTCTCGAATTGAGCAGTGGCAGGGCGTTACCGGTTGATCGCGTCAGCGCCATTCGACTTCTTAATCCCGCTGCGTGATCAGCGACACGGAGATGATCCATGGGTCTTAGCACAGCACTTCAAAACGCATTGAGCGGCATGGTGGCCAACTCCGAGGCCATCACTGTTTTTGGTGACAACATCTCGAACGTGAACACCACCGCGTTCAAGGCCAGTCGTCCCAACTTCGAAACGCAGATCTCACTCAAACTTGGCGACGCGTCCGGTCCGATCGCGGCCCGCGGCGGCACCAACCCGACCCAGGTTGGCCTGGGCGTGAACTTTGGTTCGGTTTCGCGCGATCCGACCAATGGTGCGATTACGCTGACCGGTGTGAATACGGAAATGGCCGTCGAAGGCAGCGGGTTTTTCGTTCTGGACGACGGGAACAATCAGGTCTATACGCGGGCGGGGAACTTTCGCCTGGATGGCGACTTCAATCTGGTTGATACCAGCGGCGCACGCGTTCAGGGTTTTGGCGTGGATACGGATTCGAATATTGTCGAAGGCACCCTCGTCGACGTGGTCATTCCGTTGGGCACTGTTTCGATCGCACAAGCGACCGAGAACGTGCGCTTCACCGGCAACCTGAACTCGTCCGGTGATGTGGCGTCACAGGCGGCGCAGCTCACCAGCGCGCCATTGTTCTCCGATCCCGGCGCCACCGTGCCCGCTGTTGCAGGTGACGCGCTAACAACCTTGCATAACGCCGCCGGCACGCCGCTCTTTGCCACCAACGATGTCATCACCTTCAATAATCTGATCAAGGGAACCAATACCCTTCAGGACCGTACGTTTGAAATCAACGCGACCAACACCACCGGTAGTGACGGCTTCGGAACGACGGTGGGCGATCTGCTGGCATTCTTTGAGGATGTCATCGGTATAGATACAGCGGTCAGTGGCGGTGCGTCGATCTCCGCCGCAGGCGAATTCGTGATCGACGGCAACACCGGCACGGAAAACGACATCACGTTCGATGCGACCAACATTATTCTCAACGCGGGGACCGCAGGTGCTTCACTGCCGTTCACGTTCACGAAAGGGCAGGCTGCCGATGGTGAATCGGCGCGGACCACATTCTTTGGCTTTGACAGCCTGGGCAATGAACTGACATTCGACGTCACGGTGGTGCTTGAATCGAAATCGAATTCAGGCACTGACTGGCGTTTCTACGTACAGAGCGACAGTGACACGCCGGTGGGGCGGGCCATCTCGTCCGGCACTATGACGTTTGGCAACGACGGGCAGATTCTCGGCACAACCGGCACCAATATCGCTGTCGATCTCGCCGGAACAGGTGCATTCACACCGCAGCCGATCCAGTTGCAGTTCGACAGTGCTGAATCTCCATTGACGGCATTGGCAGATGAAGTCAGCTCTGTAAATCCCAGCAATCAGGATGGATTTCCGCTCGGCACGCTGGTTGACTTCAGTGTCGGTGGCGACGGAACGATTGTGGGCATCTTCTCCAATGGCCAATCGCGAAACCAGGGGCGCGTCGCCCTGGCCAACTTTGCAAACGCGGGTGGTTTGGAATCGATTGGCGGTAACCGGTTTGTCACCAGCGCCAACGTCGGCACCCCTGTGATTGTCTCGCCCGGGTCCGGTGGCACCGGCCGCGTGATCGGCGGCGCGCTCGAATTAAGCAACGTCGACGTTACCGAAGAATTCATCAACCTGATCAACGCCAGCACAGGTTTCCGCGCCAGCTCGCGCGTTTTGTCGACCAGCGACCAACTTATCCAGGAACTACTGGCGTCCGTTTAATCCATCCATGATTGAATCGAAACGACATGATCACCGTCACACGACTTAATGGACAGCGCTTTGTGGTGAACGCGGAATTGATACGCACGGTTGAGGAGAACCCGGACACCACCATTCGCTTGATCAATGGCGATCACTTCATCGTCAAGGAACCGATGCCGGAGGTGGTCAAGTTGGCGATTGAGTATGGCAGGGCGTTGCGCAAACTGATTTCCCCGAGTTGATGTGTTCGACCAGAGTCGCGCTATCGGACGTCGGGTTGAAATGAACTGGAGTATTCGGCCGATAAACCACGTGGCACACGGTCTCGCCACGGAAGGAAAACCCCACCATGGATCTCGGGTTACTGATTGGATTTCTCGGCACATGGATGCTGTTGATCTGGGCGCTGATCAACGGCGGCAATATTGGTTGGTTCATCGACACCACCAGTATCATTGTTGTCGTTTGCGGATCGTCCATGGTGGTCTTCATGGCATTTCCCGCCAAGATCGTCAAGAAGCTGTTATCGATCGTCAAGAGCGCGTTCTTCTACAAAGGCAAGCCCATTCAGGATCTGATCGATCAGATGGTGGAGTTCGCGGAAATTGCAAGGCGCGATGGCATTCTCAGCCTCGAAAACAACATCAAGGACATCGAAGATCCGTTTGTGGTGCAGGGACTTCAGATGGCGGTCGACGGCACCGACCCCGAACTGATCGAGCAGGTCATGATGAATGACCTGGACAACCTGATGGAACGGCACGAAACCAACAAGGGCGTACTTGATGCGTTGGGCAAATACGCACCAGCATTCGGCATGATCGGTACGCTCATTGGTCTGGTCGTCATGCTTCAGAACATGGACGATCCCTCGGCCATCGGTCCCGGTATGGCGGTCGCCTTGTTGACGACGATGTACGGCGCGGTGATGGCCAACGCTCTGGCGTTGCCGATC
>JANQKH010000757.1 GCA_028281215.1 Phycisphaeraceae bacterium
TGCTCGCGTGTCAGCCCGGCGTAACGGTACACCGGCGCGGCGTCCACGTTCATGCCGTGCGGCAGTCGCCCGTGCGAGGACGCGACGGTTGTCCATGGACCGGGCTTGCCGTCCACCTGCTTTGCCACATCGATGCGATACCGCGTCGCTGTGCGGTCGTTGTATTGTTGATTGCGGTCGCGTCCCCACAGCATGCGATTGATGCGCGTCAGCTCCTTCAGTTCGATCTGCACCCAACCCGTACCGCTCGTGTTGGAAATCCAACTGCGCGGGTTGCCGTACTGCCCGTCGTTGAGGTGTTCGAGTTTGTGTTTTGGGTTGCCCTGGTAGTCACCGGAGGATGTGGGGATGCCGCCGGCTGAGGCCAGCGCGACATTGCGGGGTTGCTCGTCCGCACTGAAAATTTCAATCTCATCGATGCAAGGCTCGGCACTGTTGGTTGCAAGCACGGTGAAGCGAACGTACTTCGCTTCGATAGCAGGAAAGGATTCCTCGTTCAGTTTCGAGTTGACGGCCGATCGCAGACGCGGGTAATCAAAACCCGACGCATTCAGTCCGCGTTCCTGCGCCGCGGATTGCAACACGATCACGTCGGCGGTGACCGGCTTGGTGGAATCACCTGCGCGCACGACGATGCAACTGTTCTTGTTGAGTTCGAGCACGCCGCAATCGCGCAGGCCGCTCCACAACGGTTTGCTAACCAGGTCTTTCGTTTCGTCACCGAACGCCTGTTGGTCGATCAAGGCGATGCGTTTCTGATCGTCACGCGTTTCGAGGTCGCCGTCGTGGTCGAGGTAGTAAGGCACGGCCGTCTGATGCGTGTGCCAGCCGCATCCCCAACTCAGCCAGAGCCGATAGCGACCTTCGACGGCGGGACGGTAGGCGAGCAGGTCTTTCTGGGCGATATCGCCTTCCCACCAGGTGTACCGCCCGCCGCTTACGTTGGGCATGCGGTCGATGTCGCCTGCATCGTTCTTGTGGCCGCGTGACGTACCGGCCGGGTTCGTGCCGTGTCCTCGCTTGGCGGCGAACAGTTGCACACCTGGTGTTTGATTCACGTGTTCGTCATCGATGACCACCGTGTGCGGCAGCGCGCCTTTGAGCGGTGACGGCGCCAGCGCGTCCAGTGCCGCCTGGTGTTTGGCGTTTTCTTTTTGGAGCGAGGCGATCTGTTGTTGCTTGGCTTTGGTGTTGCCGGATTGGATGGCCCGGTCGCCGTGCGTCACTCCGGAGAACACGGCCTGGAACGCGTAGTAGTCTTTCTGCGAAATGGGATCGAACTTGTGGTTATGACACCGCGCGCACGCCACCGTTAATCCGAGAAAGGCCGTCGTCGTGGCGTTGACCATGTCGTGCAGTTCATCGTTGCGCTGCATGAGCGTAAGATTGACGTCGGGACTTTTCACGGTGTCGAAGGGCCCGCCGACGATAAATCCGGTCGCCACATCCGCGCCGAATTGATCGCCGGCGATCTGTTCCCTGATGAATTGGTCGTATGGCTTGTCGCGGTTGAACGCATCGATCACATAATCGCGGTACCGCCACGCGTTGGGGCGCGGTGTGTTGGTCTCGAAGCCGTTGGTCTCGGCGAAGCGCGCGATGTCCAGCCAGTGCCGCGCCCAGCGCTCGCCGTACCGCGGGCTGGCGAGCAGCCGGTTGATCATGTTGTCATAGGCGTTGGTCGATTTATCCGCGAGGAATGCGTCGATCGCTTGCGGTGTCGGCGGTAAGCCGTGCAGGAGCATGTGAGCCCGACGAATCAGCGTGCGGCGATCGGCGCGCGGTGATGCTTGCAAACTGTTTTGCTTCAACCGCGCGAAGATGAACGCGTCGATGGCGTTCCCCGGTTGGATGCCGTTCACCGAACCCACGCGCGGCGGCGTCGGGCGCTTTACCGGTTGAAACGACCAGTGATCAAGCCCTTCGATCCTCACGGCGCCGGTGGTGGCGTCCTTCATCTGCCCCGGCCATGTTGCGCCCTGATCAATCCACGTTTTCAGCAACGCCACCTGCTGGTCCGACAACGCGCGGCCCTTCGGCGGCATCACTTCATCCTCAATGGCTTCGGTGACCAGCTTGATCAGGTGACTCTCGCCGCTCTTTTTCAGAAGGATGGCCGGTTCACCCGAGTCGCCGCCTTTCAGCAGTGAGGATCGGCGATCCAGCCGGAACTTACCTTTCTGCTTGTCCGGCCCGTGGCATTTGATGCAATGTTGAGCGAAGATGGGTTGGATGTCTCGTTTGAAATCTACCTGTTCAGCGGCGGTTCCGATCGCAGCCGCGGGTTGGGTCTCCGCACGAATATGCGCGACAGCCATCCAATTCGTACAGATGACAAGCAGGGCAATAGCCGCGATGCGGCGACTTTGATGGGAGCATTGGTCACGCATAATCAAATAACGATTCTACCGCCCGGTCTCCAAAGTTTGAAAAATGATTTCATCGACCAGCGGTTGACCGCGGCCATCCACCACGACGGCGCCGCTGATGGCAAGCTGGTCGATCTCCCCGTCCGGATCGGCGTGGAAATCACCGCTCTGGTCGATGCGTGTGAAGTTGTAGCCTTGGACGTGCGCGTACCGCCGGCCGAACCGGGGATCAAGAATGTCGGCGTTGATCACTGTGCCGCCGGGAATGGCGGTCACGCGAAGGAATCGGTTCTGATCGTTGGTCCGCCACCAGGAGGGTGATCGGTAGGTGTACCCGATGGTGATGCGCTTGCCCGCATGCGCCGGGTCATCCCACCATGAAGCGCCGATGCTGTTCCACCAGTTTGGAATGTCGACGTCCATGCTGTGGTAGGGCGTGTTGGACACATGCGTGGCGCCGGAGGTGTCGAGGCTCGGGCAATGAAACGCTTTGGGTTCGTAGTTGAAATACCCCTTGGCCAACGCAATGCCGACGCCCATCGGTACGTGCGTACCGCCCGGGCTGCTCTTGATGTCAAACGAATACGCCCAGACACTGCCCGATTCATTCTGCGAAGGCGGCAGGTAACTGTTGTTTTCAACCGAGTAGGCGTCGCACGCCTGCACCTGTCCGCGTGAATTGGCGGCGCAAAGCGTGCGTCGCGCCTGTTCGCGCGACTTGCCCATCGCCGGCAGCAGCAGGGCCATCAACATCGTGATCAGCGCCATCACCACCAGCATTTCCATGAGTGAAAACCCCGCCCGGCGGCAACGGGCCGCGGAAAAATGTCGGGGCAAATATCCTGGTAGACAGACCCGCGACGGAACATGTCGAGTGGGGGTCATCGGCATGAAGATCATTGTCGACCGCGCTGGATGACCCGTCAAGCGAATAGTGAAATAACATAACAAAATTCGCATATATGTGGAAAAGAAACGTGCCGGGGTAGCGGTCCGATCCGGTATACTTCACATTCCGCTTCAGGTTTTGATTCGCTTGGTGTCTACTCATCTTGAAGGAGTTGATATGAACCACTTTAACGCTCGAATTGCTTTGGTGGCCTTCCTCTTGGCGTTCGCCGGACTCGTTTATTCCGTGGAGGCGACGGTCGTGTTGAGCGGCGGCGGATTAACGCTTGTAGACGAAGGGCCGGCCGCTCTGGCCGCCGGCGATGTCGCGCCGGTGAATCTTGCAAATTCCGGCACGGCTTTCGCGCTGGATCAATTGGGTGGGTTCGGTCATTTCATCACGGAAGTGAACGACGGTGTATACGGAAACGCGAGCAGTTGGATCGGCAACGGTGCTACCGGCACATCCGGCCCGTTTATCGGCATCGACCTCGGCGCCGCACCGACTTCCGTTTCCAGCATTGCCTTCGGACGAAGCAATGTGATCAGCGGCGACCCCTGTGCCGGCGGTGTTTGTACCGATCGCCATCTCGGGCTCTACACACTTCAGTTCACCGCGGTCGCCAATCCGAATGCAGCGACGCCCGATGCGTCGTGGACGACGATTGGCACACTGGATTACCAGGCAGCCGGTGGCGACGACAACTTCAATGCGCCCCATCAACGCCATGTCTACAACTTCAATCCCGTCAACGCGACCGGCATCAGGTTGATCGTGCCGGCATCCGGCTTGGTTGGCGGAACGGCTGTCGATGAAATCGAACTCTTTGCCGATCCGAGTGTCGAAGCGTTGCGCCTGGTTGAGATCGGGCCGGCCTTTAGCGCGGTTCCCGCGAACCTTGCCAACAATCCCGGTGCAACGGCGTTTGCCAAAGACGTGCTTCCCGGTTTTGCTTCTCACAACATTCCCAACCTAAACGACGGCGTGTACGGCAACTCCGACAGTTGGATCGGCAACAGCCTCAACAGCTTTGCCGGCATCGATCTCGGCGGTGGTGCGATGATCAGTCAAATCGCTTGGGGTCGCGACAATGGTGGTGAAGCCAATCAATTTCAGGACCGTACCGCCGGCACGTACATTGTCCAATTCACCACCGCGCCGAATCCGGATGAAACGACCGCCGATCCGCTTTGGACCACGATCGGTTCGGTCACTTATGACCCGGGGAACGATGACGACAGCCTCCGTCATCTGTATGAATTTGATCCCGTGTTTGCCACGGGCATTCGCATCATCGCGCCTGGCAACGGGATTGTCAGTGGCGCCGCGATTGATGAGATCGAAGTGTTTGCCGCACCAGTGCCGGAGCCCGCGACGGTGACGTTGTTATTGGCAGGTCTGGCAGGTGTCGGTGTTCGCCGTCGACGGCGAGTTGCCTGATTCGACCGGACGCCACGATGGACCATCAACGCCGATCCTTGCTAACGAGGGTCGGCTTTTTTCGATGGCTCGATCCGCGTCGGCATCGCCGCGCCGGTCTCTGCCTGCCAGGCATCCAACCTCTCGCGTAGGCGCTTCGCCACGTCGGGCAACTTGGTCGACAGGTCGTGCCGTTCAGACAGATCGGCGGTCAGGTCGTACAACTCGACCGAACCGTCATCAAAGCGTTCGATCAGTTTGTATTTGCCGGACCGAATCACCCCGCCCGGCCGATTGGACTTGTGCCAGGCAAAGTGCGGGTAGTGAAAGTAAATCGCATCGCGCTTGAGTGGTCCGCTCTGCGAAAGCAACGGGCGTAATGATTCACCGTCGAGTGATTCCCCTTCGTTCAACTTCACGCCTGTCGCATCGAGCACAGTGGCCGACAGGTCCATCGTGATCACAGGAACGTCGGACGTGGTGTTTGGTTTTGTGACGCCCGGCCAGCGAATAATCTGGGGCACACGGACGCCGCCTTCATACAGCGTGCCTTTCCCGGAGCGCAACGGTCGATTGTCCGCCGCGCCTTCCCAGCCGCCGTTGTCACTGGTAAAAATGACCAGCGTATTGTCCGACAGGTTGAGCCGATCCAACTCATCGAGCACCCGACCGAGTGCGCGATCGGTGGCTTCAATCTGTCCGCCATAGGTTGCGTTCTTGAGGTTACGCCCAAGGCGCGTTTCATACTTCTTGATTAAATCAGCCGGCGCTTCGAATGGAAAGTGCACGTTGTACGGCCACAGTGCAATGAAAAACGGCTTGTCTTTCTGCTCGCGCATGAACGTGATGGTTTCGTCGGCCAACCGATCGGTGAGGTATTCACCCTTCTTGCGATTTTTCATCGCGGGGATGCGATAAGGATCGAAGAACGTCGGCGGTCCGCCGTAACCACACCCACCGATGTTGATGTCGAACCCGTGAAACTGCGGGCGGTAGTCGGCTTCCTTCGTGCCGGGCGCTTTCTTCTTCGACTCGTCCGACAGATGCCACTTGCCGAAGAAGCCGGTCGCGTAGCCTTTGTCTTTCAAACGCTCGGCGATCGTGACGCGCTCGTAAGGCAGGCGGGCGATGGAATCACCGGGTATCAGGGTTGAGTTCTTTGGCACGAAGTGCGGGCCGTCCTTGCCGTGCTGTGTGATTTTCAACCGCGCCGGCGCGAGCCCGGTAATCAACGCCCCGCGCGTCGGTGAACAGACCGGCGCCGCGGCGTATGC
>JANQKH010000817.1 GCA_028281215.1 Phycisphaeraceae bacterium
CCGGCTTCGCTGACTTCTCGGACACGGCAATGGCGAAGTTGATGCCCGGCGCTGCGTGGTCGAGCGGATTTACGGTCGCGTCGGCCAGGTCGCCGGCGCCACCCGGGAAATCCCATCGCCGGTTGTTGGCGCGGTTGAGCGTCGAATCCAGAAACGCATTGTTGTTCTGATCCAGCGCGACGTCCCAGTTCAGCGTGACACCGTCGGTCAACGTGACCGCTTCAGCCAGGGGTGTGAATGGGGCGATCAGAATCACCACGCAAGCTGCCAGGGAAAACATTTGTCGTTTGGTCATGTCTTCAACTCCTGTTCTTTTACTTTCCGATCAATTTTTATTTTGTTGTCCTGCAAATCGCAATCCTCAGAAAATCAGATTGCATGTTGATCTACAACAAACAGTGGTCTTTCTTCCAACCCGGATTGAGTGGGCACAATGAATCTCTTCTGTGAAGTGTTCGCCCTTCCAAAAAGACGATCCTTCCGCGGCCAATTGCATAATGACGTTGTTGCAATTCTGCAAAGTTCTGAAGAGACCGCGAAGTTTCTTTGGCTTGGGTGTTAATATGGGGACACTGGCGGTATGCGCCGATTTTTTCATGCCCTTTTCTGTGTGGCGGATGCTCCACGTAACGTGAGATTTTAAAGTCTGTTACGCACTGTATAGAAGTTTCGTCACGCCGTGAACGCCCGCAAACGTTTTGCACCGACTGGATCAGGCGCGAATGTACAATGCCATCCCAACTTCCATTCAGGGAACCGTCTGATGTCAGCGTATCGTTTCCATTCGGTTTGCTTTGTGCTCGGCATCTTGTTCATGACGACTCTAGCTCGGCCGGCGGTCGGCGACGACGAAGTCACTTTCAAATCCGTTCCGGCCGAGCATGCAGTCAACATGATGACATTGTCCGAAGACGGCAAGGATCTGATTCTCGCGCACAAGAAGGCAAACCGTATTTCCGTTTGGGATGTTGCGACCGGCCGGCACATGCACGACGTCGAAATCGATGAACCACACTTTCTGTTGAGCCGACGGCAGTATGTGTTTGTGCTCAACAGTGCGAAAGCGACGTTGACGCCGTTGTCGAAGTCGCGTGACTACAAAGCCTCGCGGCCGTTTGCGTTGGAGATCGGCAATCCTTACTTCATCGCGGCGCCAGGCGGCCGATTCTACAAAGGGCAAATGTTGATCACCGGTGGTCGCGAAGGCAGTCGGCGCGTCGTGCGCGTCGATACGCTCCGGCGGTCGGTGCAGGAAGTGTTTCAGGCCGTTTACATGTCGATCGCCACAGTCGACTACGCCGGCAAAAACGTGATCGTGCAATCGGAGTTCAGTCATTCAACGCCGAGCAGTCGTTTTTATGCCTACAACGACTTTGCCAATCCGGAGAAGCGAAAAACAATTTCGCAAGGCGGCTCGGCGCGCGGGGAATACGCGTGGTTTTACAGCGTACGCCAGCCGGCGTTCTGGCTTTCCAACGACAGCCTGCTCGCCGGGAAAGACCTCAAGCGGCTGACTGGGGGCGAACTGATCATCGGCGACGAGGCCGTCGATCTGTTCTACATCATCAACAACGGAAAACTCACCGCCCATCGCTACGACAAACGGTTGACTGAAACCGGTAGCCGATCGATCGGCACAGTGCATCATCACCGCAAGTACCGCGGCCAGGGCATTGGCAAGTCAAGTTACCAGTTCAGCCGGCCGCTGGCTGTTACGCAGAAAGGACGATTGCAAATTTACGTGCACGATGCTCGCAACGGGAAGGTGTACCGTGCGAGCACAACTTCGTTTTCATTGCGGCCACCGCGAACCGTCGCGTCAGGTGGCGATGCGACCACCCATGCGAACAAACCCAAGGCGGATGACCTGGGTGCGCTGGCCAAAGTCAAACCACAGGCGATGGAAGTTGGCGCAATGAAGAAGCGATTTGCTGACGCGATCGTTCACGTCAAGATCGCCGGCGCTTATCGGCGAGGCATGGTGGTCGGCGCCCGCGGCTACGTGCTCACCCGCGCGTCGGGCATCGACGCGGACACGATTCAACCCACCGTGAATTACAAACTCCCCGTCGGTCAGCGCACCATTGCCATGAAAGGGCGCGGCCAGATCGTGCATATCGATCCGACTGCCGACATCGTGCTGCTCAAGGTCGATGTGACCGGCGAACTGCCAACCGTATCGTTCGCCTATGAACCCGAACTGCAAAAGAACACAACCTTGCACATCATTGGCACAGGCGACGGCGAACCGATTGAATCAAAGATCGCACAAACCGACAAACGTATCACATCACGCCAGTTGTTCACCGTCGCGCCGGCGCTGCCGCAGGAAACCGGTGGCGGCCCCGCTTTCGACGCCAACGGCCAAGTTCTCGGCATGATCCTCCACCGCGACGGCCCGGCCGACGAAACCCTGATCGTGCCGGTTGCCCAATTGCATCAGTTTCTTGGTCATGCCGTCGCCAAGGATGATCCATCGAGATCGAATTAAGACCGTTTATGTCTTGCAGATGTCATTAAAAACAACCCTCGGCCTAGGCCGAGGGCTGGTGTTGTAAGACCTATCCTCACGGTTAGCCGTCGTTCATTCTGCGCGACGACGCCAAAGTCCAATGCCGACTGCGCCTAGGCAGAGCAGGGCAAGTGAGGTCGGCTCCGGCACCAGCGCGCTGCGGAGCACGACGTTGTCGATCAGCAGACCGGAGCCGGGCTGGCCGCCGCCGCGCGGGGAATTGATCATGATCACCATCAGGTCGAATCCGGTGAGATCCTGCGTGATCTCGACACTGACCTGCCCGGTGGGCACATCATCGAGATCAACCACCTGCAACCAACTGCCTTGAACGATGTTGTTGTTGGGCGGACCGTCACCGCCCAAACCCATCAGGTTGTCGGTCGGCTGATTGTTGCCGTCATCGATACCGACCCAGACGTTGATGTTGTCGGATGTGATGTTGTTGGGGCCGTCAAGTTCAAGTTCAAGCACGTTGCCGGTGCCGGTCAGTTCATTGGTGAAGAACTGTGCGGCGCGGGTCTCACTGCCGGTGCGTCCCTGTTGCAAGAGTTGGCCGCCGTTGTTGATCCAGTCGATGCCGCCTTGCTTCGCCACCCAGCCAGCGTTGAGATGACTGTAGAACATGGGCGATCCACCGGGGCCGGTGTTGATCAGCGACGGATCGCTAAAGTCACCGTTGATCAGCGCGCCGTGGGTCGACGAAGCCCAAGCCGCGCCGACCAACAGCATCACCAGTAGAGAGATTCGATTGGAACATTTCATGCGCATTCTCCTTGAAGGTCGCGGCGTGTTAAACCTACTTCCTCATCGGCCGCCGCTACAGAAATCTGAACGGGAACTATATCATCCAAACCGATGAAAGTTCATCCTCCATTCATAACCTCTCCATTCTAAATGGATCCCATGTTCAGCCCAACGACTATGCGCCATCGTTTTCCGTCAAGCGGATTGAAAAAAACGATAAGCCCCCGGGAAACCCGGGGGTTTATGCGTGTTCAGTTTGTCAATTGGAGGTGTCAGCCGATCACAGCAACCCATCCTGTCCGCCCATGTGGCACATCAAATCGATCACA
>JANQKH010000880.1 GCA_028281215.1 Phycisphaeraceae bacterium
CGCAGAAAGCCCAACAGGTGGCCGAGCAAATCCGTGACGCCGAGCGGCAGAAACAGTTGGCGCAGAAGTCCAAGGTGTCGCTCGACACCTTCGCCGACCAGATCACCACCAGCGATGTCAAGGAACTGCGCGTCGTGCTCAAGGGCGACGTGCAGGGTTCGATCGAAACCATCCGGCAGAAGTTGGAGGAAATGGGCAACGAAGAGGTTGCGATTCGCGTCATTCACGCAGCCGTCGGCGGCATCACGGAAAACGACATCAACCTCGCCGACGCGTCCGAAGCGATCATCATCGGCTTCCACGTTACCGCGACCCCGGCCGTGCGCGACATTGCCGACGAACATCACGTGGAGATTCGCCTCTACCGAATCATCTACGAGTTACTTGATGAAGTGAAGCTCGCCCTCGAAGGCATGCTCACACCCGATCGCTCCGAGGAAATCATCGGTGAGGCCGAGTGCAAAGAAGTGTTCCGGATTAGCAAACTTGGCATGGTCGCCGGCTGCATCGTCACGGAAGGCGTCGTGCGCAACGACGCGCGGATGCGCGTTGAACGGGACGGCGTCGTCGTCATCGACAACCGTGAAGTTGACAGTTTGCGCCGCGTCAAAGATGACGCCAAAGAAGTCAAGATTGGTACCGAGTGCGGCATCCGCCTGAAGGGTTTCGACGATGTGAAACCGGGCGACCGATTGGTTGCTTACCGCGTTGTCGAAATCGCCCGGAAGTTGGAGTAGTTGTCTGGATGTGGACGAATCGCCATGATCATCGGCATCCTGCAATTTGAATTGCGAATCGATCATGCTGCCTGCCTCAAGGACAAACGGCGGGTGGTCTCCAGTATCAAGGATAAACTTCGGCGGCAGTTTCAAGTTGCTGTCGCTGAAACCGCGAAACTAGACGAACACCGCGTCGCACAATTGGGACTTGCCGTCGTCGGCAACAGTGTGCCGCACGTGCAGAGCGTGATCGACAAAGCCCTGGAAAAATTGAAAAACGCACGCGATTGCGTTTTGTCAGACCATTGCACGGAAATCCTTACTGGTGAGCGCGCCTCGCCCAGCAGCGCTTAGCGCCCCACAAAGCCGCGCGTAACGCCTCACTGAATTCACAACACCCAAGATGAAAACGTGATCGCCCAAACCCTGATGGCAAACCGTCAATGCCAGGGTTGGCAAGCGATACGAACCCCAACGCCGAACAGACAATGTCGCACCGACGGGCACAAGTCGAATCCAACCTCAAGCGAGCCATCAGTCAGATCCTGGCGCGCAAGGCGTCTGATCCGCGAATTCGCGGCTTGGTCAGCGTGACGCGCGTCGATCTGTCGCCCAACTTCAAGGAAGCCACGGTTTTCGTGACCGTCATTCCTGAGCAGTATGTCAGCCGAACCATCCACGGGCTCAACAGCGGTCGCGGGATGTTTCAGTCTCATTTGGCCAAGTCGGTCGTTATGAAAACGACGCCTCGATTGCAGTTTCGTCACGACGAAGGCATGCAGAAAGAGGCCAGTGTGTTTGACGACATTCAGCGCGGGTTGAATCGCGAAGGTCTTTCGCCTTCTGATGTCGTCCACGAAGATGAACAACGTGGCGTCGCTTCTCCTGAAACCGATGCCGAGCCCGATGCCGGCGCCGACACGACGATCCATCCATCGCAATCTGTGGATGATGCGACCAATCCATCAGCCCATTCCGCGGAGAATCCCCTACTGTGAACAACGAAAGCACTTACGCCAAGAAATTCAACGCGCTGTTGAAGAAGATGCCGGAATCCGACATCGAAACGCCGCAGCGCGATGCCGTTACGCAGATGATCATCGGTTTCCTCCAGTGGGACGCCTCCAGCAAGCAGGCGGAACTGGCCTATCGCAAACTGATGGGCGTCATGGTCGACAACAACGACCTGCGCGTCAGCATGCCTGAAGAGATCGCTGAGCAGTTAGGCTCGCGGTACCCCCGGTCGGACGAACGCATCGAGAGGTTGCGTGATTCGCTTCAGGAAGTTTTTGTACGCGAACATGCGATTGAAGCACGCTCACTTGAAACCAAATCAAAGAAGGACGTTCGGCATTATTTCGACACCCTGCCGGGCATGGTGCCGTACGTCAGTGCCATGGTCTGCCTGTTGACGTTCGGCGCGCACGCGATTCCCGTTGACGACAAACTCGCCGACCTGTTGAAAGCGGAAGGCGTGGTCGATCCGGACGCCACCATTGAAGAGATCGAACGATTCCTCGAGCGACAGGTCAAGGCGGGTGACGGCGTGGACGTTCACCTTCGTTTGCAATCCTGGGTCGAAGCCGGCTCCAAGCGCGTTCACGCCGCAAAGTCCAGCAAGAAGAAAGTGGCCAAGAAAGCGGCTAGAAAACCCGCGAAGAAAACAACCAAAAAGAAGACTGCAAAGACCACCTCAAAGAAGAAGACCACCAAACGCCGGGTTACCAAGAAGAAGTAAGTGGCGACGCTCCAATAATCTAGCGCGAAATAAATATGCCGTCGCTAGATTGCCCGCCTGTAAACCATTGAACACCTGATCAAGTCAGTTGAATTGTGATGAACGACCAGCCAGAAAAGCTCCTTCGCATCGGATTGCCCAAGGGTAGTCTGCAAAACGCCACAGTTGACCTATTCGCCCGCGCTGGGTTTCACGTGCGGGTCAGCGATCGCTCCTACTTTCCCAGCATCGACGATCCGGACATCGAGATGGTCATGTTCCGCGCCCAGGAAATGAGTCGCTACGTCGACGATGGCGTGATCGACGTCGGTATCACCGGGATCGATTGGGTGACCGAGAATGAATCTGACATTCACGAAGTCTGCGAACTGGCATATTCCAAAGCGACCAGCAACCCCGCGCGCTGGGTGCTGGCGGTGCCGGAGGAATCGTCCGTCAAAAAGCCGGAAGATCTCGCGGACGGCATCATCTCCACTGAACTCGTCAACACCACCAAGCGTTACTTCGCCGAGCGGAACATTCCCGTGCGGAAAGTGGAGTTCAGTTGGGGCGCGACGGAAGTCAAAGCCCGGTTGCTCGACGCCATTGTCGATATCACCGAGACCGGCTCCAGCCTGCGTGCCAATCGCCTCCGGGTCATCGACACCGTGCTCACCAGCACCACCCGGCTGATCTGTAACAAGGGCGCCTGGGAGGACGAACAAAAGCGAAAGAAAATCGAGGACATCGCACTGCTTTTACAGGGCGCCATCGCCGCGAAACAGAAGACCGGTCTGAAGATGAACGTCGCCCAGGAAAACCTCAGCAACGTGCTGGCGCTACTCCCGGCGGAAAAATCACCGACGATCAGTCAATTGGCCGATCCCGCCTGGTCTGCCGTTGAAATCATCATTGACGAGCATATCGAGCGGGAATTGATCCCCAAACTCTGCCGCGCCGGCGCTTCCGGCATCATCAGCTATCCTCTGAACAAGGTCATCGCATAGAATAGGCTGGACTGCGCCGCCGCCCCTCACGGACCGTGCAGAACTCGGAAGCCTATTCATGATGCGAATTCCATGTGCCGTTGTTCCCTCCGTTCTCGCTGTTCTGGCTTGCGCGATCGCACCATCGGTCAGCATGGCGATTGATCCGCCACCCGGTGTCCCCGCTGTGCTTCTTCAGCCGCGCGAAGGCAGTGCCCTCGACAAAGCGCGCATGCCGTTGAAGGAGATTATTCGGTCACTGAAACGGCCGGACTACCTGCCGCGTACTGAAGCCGCCGCGGTTAACGATGCCAAACGCATCGACAACCGCATCGCCGAATTGAAAGCCACACTCGCCGATGATCCGTCTGACCGCAAAGCGGCGACCGAACTGGTCGACCTTCTCGTCGTTCAGAAAAACACGCCCGCTGCGGCTGTGCCCTTCGCGAAAAACAGTGACAACTTTCTCGCCCGGAAATACGTCCCGCTCATTGCCAAAGATGTGGAGCAACTGGAAGACACCGAACTCTGGGACATCGCCAACTGGTACGTGCGGCTGGCGGTTGGCGCCAAAGGCGAGGCGCGCGTGGCGATGAATCAACGCGCTGTGGCGTATTACGAAGCCTATTTGAAGGCTCACCCCACCGCCGATGTGGACCGCGCTTCGGTCATCGATGCGCTTGCGAAAGTCAAAGCCCGGTTGGCGCAACTGAACAAGGAACCGGATGAGCGGTCGAACGAGCCTTCGATCACCGTACAACGGCATTACGTGGCAGCGCGCAATGCATGGCGGTCGGGTCGGCCTCATGAAGCTATTCAGCGTCTGCGATTGGCCAACAACTTGGCCCCCAATCAGCCTCACCTGCTGCGGTTGCTCGGTCGTATCTATTTCACTGATGTGCGTAATGCCGAGCAGGGCGCTTTTTATCTCAAGCAGGCGGTGCGCGCCGATCCGACCGACCTGGAAAGCGTGTTTCTGCTGGGCCGATATGAGTTCCTTTCGCTGCGTCAATGGAGCAATGCGATCGCCATCATGGCGTACGCGCAAACGTTGGAGTCCGACGGCGTCGACAAAGCCATTCCCGTTCTGATTCGTCATTATTTGGCCCGCGCACTGGAGCGTGAGGGATACGATCAGGCCGCGATCGAACAGTACGAACAGTTCCTCGAACTGCCCACGAGCGCCGGCGCTACATCCCGCCGGTTTTTTCAGGAGATCGCGCTGTTCTCCCGGACTCGGCCCGTTTCATGGCAACAGGTCGGCGACGCGTATAACCGCTTGGCAAAACCCGACCAGGCCATTGACGCATACAAAAAAGCCGCGGCGTTGCAGAACTCGGTTGAGTT
>JANQKH010000885.1 GCA_028281215.1 Phycisphaeraceae bacterium
GGCCGCGACATGCTGCTCGCCGAAGTTGAAATGCCCGCCAGTGTGTTCGGCAGCCCGATCTACGCGAACGGTGTGCTTTACGTCATGACCGGTTCCAACCTCTATGCGATTGTCGGAAGCGAAAAGGAAGCGGCGGAGTGAAATCAAACCGGTGATCGGGCAAGCGGTGTTTTGGCGAAGTATTGAGAAATCGAAATCCACGACGCTAAATCACACGATTGCCAGATTGCATCGAACACACAACCTTGAAATGGACGCCACATTCACGCTGCGGACGTGTCGGTCGTACGAAGGTCGCCAAGCCGTTCGTGACAACGACACCACCGTAGCGTGTTTCCAAAAGAGCGGGACAGACATTCCTGCCCGTCGAAGCGTCGTTCAAACCATGGTTTGCCGTCGGCGCGGAATGCCAGACACAACATCACACCGCACACCCAGCACCAATACTGCACCACGCATCAACGCCACATGAAAGTTCGGGACATATCACCATGGAAAAGCAATCCACAGGCGCGGGAAAAGTCATCGCCATCGCGGCAGTGATCCTCGCGTTGTTGCATCACGACTTCTGGTTCTGGAATGACCGCACGCTTATATTCGGTTTCATGCCGGTCGGCCTGTTCTATCACGCGTTGTATTCGCTGGCGGCCGGGGGACTGTGGTGGCTGGCGGTGAAATTCGCATGGCCGGCGCACATTGAAGCGTGGGCGGATGAGTTCGACGAAACGCCCGCTGCACCGACATCGACATCAACACCCTCTGCGAGCGAAACCGGAGGTGATTCATGATGTCCGACGCATTCATGCCCATGTTGACATTAGCCGAGGCAAGCCAGACGCCGTTGTTCATCATCATTGGCTACCTCGCTCTGCTGCTGGGCCTCGGCATTGTCAGCAGCATGTTCTTCAAAGGCACAAGCGCCGACTACTTCGTCGTCAGCCGATCAGTGGGTTCGTTCCTGCTGCTGATGAGTGTGTTCGGCACAACGATGACGGGTTTCGCGCTGGTCGGCTCGTCCGGCAAAGCGTTTGCCGACGGCGTCGGCGTGTATGGGCTGATGGCGTCGTGGTCCGGTCTGATTCACTCCGCTGTGTTTTTCCTCGTCGGCATCAAACTCTGGGCCGTCGGCAAGCGCTACGGTTACATGACGCAGTGCCAATATTTTTCGGACCGGTTTGAATCTCCTTCCTTCGGCTACATCCTGTTTCCCATTCTCGTGTTGCTGTTGATTCCGTATTTGCTGGTTGGCGTGATCGCGGCCGGCAAGTTTCTCCAGGCGACCACCAAAGGCATGTTCCCCGATACGTTCACGATGCCGGATATTCAGTTGCCCAACGGCGGCACGAAACCGCATCCGCTCAACGGCGGCCTGCCCCCGGCGCTGGGTTCAGCCATCATCTGCGCCGTGGTTCTGTTTTACGTCTTCTTCGGCGGCCTGCGCGGCGCAGTCTGGGCGAATACCTTCCAGACACTCGTCTTCATGGTCACCGGCGTTATTGCGTTTTACATGATCAGTGACAAACTTGGGGGTCTCGCCGAAGCGTCCAACGCCGTGGCGGAATCCGAAAAGGCGGCGTCGCGCCTTGCCAGAGAAGGGGAGATCGGCCACAGGCAGTTTGCCAGCTACCTGTTGATTCCCTTATCCGTGGGGATGTTCCCCCACCTGTTCCAACACTGGCTGACCGCGAAATCCGCCAAGTCGTTCCGATTGTCCGTCGTCGCACACCCTATTTTCATCGCGATTGTCTGGGTCCCCTGCATCCTGATCGGCGTATGGGGCGCGGCCTACTTTGCCGACGCCAAGCCGCCGGTCAATCCCAACGCCGTGCTCGGCCGAATGATCGACGTGCTCGTGGAAAGCCCTGTCCTGTCCGGTTTGGTCGGCGCCGGTGTGCTCGCGGCGATCATGTCAAGCCTCGACTCGCAGTTCATGTGCCTCGGCACAATGTTTACCAATGACATCGTGCTGAAGAAGACGGGGCCTGATCGCTTCACCGACAAACAGAAAGTCTGGATTTCGCGCTGCTTCATCCTCGCGATCGTGACGATCACGTACCTGCTCGCCCTGCTTCTTAAAGACACCACCGGGGTGTTCGACCTGGGTGTTTGGTGCTTCAGTGGATTTGGCGCATTGTTCCCGCTGGTGTTCGCGTCGATCTACTGGAAGCGGGTTACCCGTGCCGGCGCGTTTGCCTGCCTTGGGGTGACGGCGATTACCTGGTTTATCTTCTTCTACCAGGATATCCTCGTGCCGAAACCGGAAGGCGCGCCAAAACACGAAGGCGAATTTCTAATCGCCGGCATGATGCCCGTGGTGTTTGTTTTTCTCGCATCGCTGGTATCGCTGGTGGTGGTTTCGTTGTTGACCAAACCACACTCAAAAGAACACGTTGACCGATTCATTCCACCCAAAGCAAGCGAAAATTAAGAACGCGACACAGGATCGATTTTCAGATCGTACCTGTGAGGGAGCCCGCAAGATATGCCCACGACCGTAGACGCATCCGTTTCCACCGAAGCCATGGCGATCACGCCAACCACTGTCGAGGAAGCCAAAGCGCAACTCGACGCCCACACGCGCGAGATTGTCGAATGGCACTTTTCCAATGACACCGGCTGCCCGTTCTGGCTGGAGTGGAAAGGCAAAGCCGACTTTGATCCCATCGCCGAGGTGAAAACGTTCGACGATCTGGTTGCCAAGTTCTCGCATGCCGAGGACGACTGGTTCCGCTTCGAGCAGCCGCAGCGATGGATTCCCCAAGCCTACAAGGGCCGGCCGTTTTCTATCTTTGAAACCGGCGGCACCACCGGCATGCCCAAGCAGCGCATCGGGTGGGATGATTACAAGTGGGACTACGAAAAGTTCTCCGAAACGCTCAGCGAAGATGACTTTCCGCGCGGCGAGTTCTGGCTCATGATGGGCCCGACCGGCCCGCGCCGACTGCGCATCGCCATCGAACACCTTGCCAACCACATGGGCTGCTCCTGCTACTTCGTCGACCTCGACCCGCGCTGGGTGAAGAAATTGATCAGCACGGGACAATTCGATCAGGCCAAGGCGTACATGGAGCACGTCGTCGACCAGGCCATGCTCATCATTGAGAATCGCAAAGTGAGCGCACTGTTCACCACGCCGAAACTGCTTGAAGCGCTGAGCGAAAAGATTTCGATCCCCGAAGCCGGCATCAAAGGCGTATTCTGTGGCGGCACGGAAATGAACCCGCAATACACGCGCTTCCTCGTTGAAGAAGTGCTTGAAGGTGAAACCAAACTGGTGCCTACCTACGGTAACACCCTCATGGGCCTAGCCCACAGCAAACCAACGTTGGCCGAGGACAAGTTCTCCGTGACGTACTACTCGCCGCAACCGCGAGCCGTGACGCGCGTGGTCAATCCCAAGACGGACGAACTGGTCGACTACGGCGAATGGGGCCGCGTGGAATTAACGACCCTGACCAAAGAGTTGTTCCTTCCGCGCTTCCTCGAACGCGATGAAGCGAAACGGTGTGAGCCTTGGAGCACATACCTCTGGGACGGCGTCGCGGAAGTGCGTCCGTTTGAGGCGCAGAAGAAGAAAATCGTGGAAGGGGTGTATTGATCCTGGCGGTTTGTGCAATTATTTGTTGACAGCGAACGTATTGCACGCTGGACACGAACCGAAGTTGAGCTCGTTATGCCGAACCGATTGATTGGCTTTGATTATCCGTCGCGCACGCGAATCGTCTTCGGTGTCGGGGCGATTGAGCAACTCGGCGAACTTGCCGCAGCGCAAGGCGGTTCGCGAGCATTGCTCGTCACCGATCAAGGTATCGTCGCCGCGGGTCACGCCGAGCGCGGCCGCGAGTGCTTGGAGAATGCCGGGCTGCATGTCGATGTCTATGACCGCGTTGAGGAAAACCCAACCACGCGCGACGTCGACGCCTGTCTCACCGTCGCCCAGTCTTCGAATATCGACATCATCATCGGCCTCGGCGGCGGCTCCAGCATGGATACCGCGAAAGGGTGCAACTTCCTGCTGAC
>JANQKH010000899.1 GCA_028281215.1 Phycisphaeraceae bacterium
CATCGGACTGTCACATGAACCTCTTGCCCCTGACATCCTCTGACAACACCGCGAACCGGCCCAGCCAACAGAAAGCTTCGGACCTCATCGCGGGAACTTTGTCATCGACGATCGATCCGAAGGTTCATCTCATTCTCGATCAGGCGCGCTGGGCGCCCAGCGGCGACAACACGCAACCCTGGCGCTTCGAAATCGCCGGGCCGCGCTATGTCATGGTGCATGGGCACGACACCCGGCAGCACTGCGTATACGACCTCGACGGCAAAGCGAGCCAACAGGCGATCGGGGCGATGCTCGAAACACTGAGCATCGCCGCGAGCATGTACGGCTGGCGTGCTGACATCGAACGGCTCACCGATCAGCCGGACACGAATCCCACCTTTTCCGTCCGCTTCGTGGAAGACCCGGCGGTCAAGCCCGATCCACTGGCGGAGGTGATTCAACAGCGCGTCACCCAGCGGCGGCGCATGCGCACGCGCGCTCTGACCACCGCGCAACGTGACGCGCTGTGGGACGCGCTGCCGCCGGGGTTCACCGTGCACTTTCTTGAATCGGCCAAGGAACGGCGGCGCATGGCGAAACTGTTGTTCGACAGCGCGAAGATTCGTCTGACGATGCGCGAAGCCTACGAAGTGCATCGCAGTGTGATCGAATGGCGCGCAAAGTTCAGTGAGGATCGCATCCCCGATCAGGCGGTCGGGTTGAACCCGCTGTCGCTGCCGTTGATGCGCTGGGCGATGAAGCGTTGGTCGCGGATTCGCATGCTCAACCGATTTTTCGCCGGCACAGTATTGCCGCGTGTGGAATTGGACCTGCTGCCCGGCTATTTCTGCGGCGCGCACTTTTTTCTGTTCGCTGATCAACCGCCGCAAACGCTGGACGACATGATCGACGCCGGCCGGGCGCTGCAACGGTTCTGGTTGACCGCCACGCGCATGGGCCTGCAATTTCAACCCGCCGCGACGCCGATGATCTTCTCGAATTATGTACACGCGAACCTCACGTTCACCGACAACCACGACGCAGCGAACCAAGCGAAGGACATTGCCAAACGACTGACCGAAATCCTCGGCGAAGACGCCATGGAGCGCCTCACCTTCATGGGCCGCATCGGTTTGGGCCGAACACCAAAAGGCCGATCATTGCGATTGCCGATGGAGAAACTGGTGAAGGATTCATGACCGCACCTGCCTCGCCACATCCTCATCCCCGCGTGCTTTTCGTCGCTGAGACGGTGACGCTGGCTCATGCCGCGCGGCCGTACATGCTTGCGTGTGCGCTCAAGGGGTTGCCCTACGATGTGCACATGGCGTGGAGCCCGCGGTACGAATCACTGTTTGCGATTCGCCCGTTCACCGAACACACGCTTGATACGATTCCATCGCAACAGTTCATTACCGCGCTTGCCAAAGGTCGGCCGGTCTACACGACAGAAACTTTGCATCGATACGTCAACGATGACCTTCGGTTATTGAAAGCCGTGCAGCCGGACATTGTGATCGGTGACTTTCGGTTGTCGCTGTCAGTCAGCGCCCGGCTGCAAAACGTACCGTACGTCACCCTGTCGAACGCGTACTGGAGTCCATACGCGGCCACGCGTTATCCGATTCCACAACATCCGCTAACGCGGCTTGTCGGCGTGCGGTGCGCGCAGAAGCTATTTGATCTGTCGCGCGGGTTCGTGTTCAAACAACACGCCAAACCATTGAATACCGTGCGAAAAGCGTTCGGCCTGCCCGCGATCGAGGGTGACATGCGCCAGGCGTACACCGATGCCGACCACACATGGTACGTCGATGTGCCCGGCCAGACGGCGATGCCTGATCTGCCGGCGACACATCAGTTTCTCGGACCGCTGCCGTGGTCACCGCCGCTGGATGTGCCCGCATGGTGGGCCGACCTGCCGCGCGACAAACCGATCGTCTACGTCTCACTGGGCAGTTCGGGGCGTGGCGACCTGTTGCCGATGTTGATCAACACGTTGTCCGTGTTGCCAATCACCGTGCTCGTGGCGACCGCCGGGCTGGATGTGCCGCGCCATCTGCCGGCGAATGTCTTTGCCGCACCCTACCTGCCAGGCGACCGCGCCAACGCCATCGCAGCACTGACCATCGGCAACGGCGGCAGCCCGATCACCCAACAAGCTCTCGCCCACGCCACACCGGTGCTCGCGATTCCATCCAACCTCGATCAATACCTCAACATGGAAGGTGTCACCGCCTGCGGCGCCGGGCGAACCATTCGCTCGGAACACGTCAACCCCCAGCGCATCGCCGCAGCGGTCGAAAGCATGGTGCGCGACGAGGCCTTGAAGCAACATGCGACCCGATTCCAGGATGAAATTCGCAGGTTCCCGGCCGAAGAACGGTTCAAAACATTTCTGAGCAAAATTCTGGCGCGGAAAGTGTGGTCGGCGGCGGCGTGATATCGCAAACCGTCAATGGCGACCGATGAAGTTGCGTCCCCTCAATAACTGAATCGTTCTTCCGTCCACGGATCGCCGTGCATGTGATAGCCATTCACTTCCCAGAAACCGGCCCGGTCTTCGTCGGTCACTTCGATTTCGCCGATCCACTTCGCGCCTTTCCAGAAGTACAACCGCGGCACGATCGCGTGAACCGGGGCGCCGTGATCAGCGGACAGTTCCTCGCCGTCGTGATGCGTGGCGAGCAGGCAATCTTCCTGCGTGAAGTCATCGAGTGACAGGTTCGTCGTCCAATCCTTGCCCGGATCACTTGGTGCGTGCTGGATGACATGCGTTGCCTGCGGGAGCGGTTTGGCCAGATCCATCAACGTGCGCGTGGCGACGCCATGAAACACATTATCCAACCGCGACCAGTGTGTGACACAGTGAATGTCGCACCGCACGTTCACCTTGGGCAGATCATTGAATGACTGCCAGTCGAGCGTGATTTCATTTTCCACCAGTCCCCAGATTCGCAACGACCAGTCTTCTTTTGACTGATGAAACACCGAACCATAATGCAGCACCGGCCACTTGGCGGTCAGCCGTTGCCCGGGTGGTGTGCGATCCGTCGCCTTGCCGCCGCCACGCAGGCAGTCCGGGCTGACGATGGTGGGTGGGTCGGTGGGGAGGAGTTGGGTAGAGGGCGCTTGGGACATGGTGATATGTTAGACGCGATGCACGGGCAAGGGTTACAGACAGTAGTAAGACAGGAATTCGTGCCTGTTTGGCGAAGCCGAATCAGATTTACAGCAAATCCTGGTCCGAAAACATGACAGGCAGGAAGCCTGTCCTATTGCAACCGATGCTCGGCCATCTGTGCATACCACCCTTCGCACTGCTCCAGCACATCACTCAGAAAGTCAGGCACCTCGTCCGGCTTCGGCTTGTACGGCCCAAAACCCGAGGTCGGCTCGACCTTCTTGTACCAAGCCTTCGCCCAGACGCCGTCCGTCTCACGGATGCCCGGCGGCCAGTGCAGCATGTCTTCGGTGAACGCCAAACCGAGCGCTTCGCACAGCAACCCCTGCATCCTGCGCGGGTCGAGCAGCACATCTTTCGAGTCCACCACCGGCGGCATCTTGCCCGTGTGCTGCCGCACCCAGTTGAATATCTCCACTTGTTGCGGGAAGCCGGTGTCCTCGGCTGTGGGCTCGGGGATAAAGTGAATCAGCGACGTGATCACCTCGCGCGGCTCACGGATCAAAAAACAATTGGTCACCTTGCCCAACCAGTCGCGAGAAATATTCGGCAGCAGGTGATGTGTCATCTGCTTCTGATACCAGACCGACTTGCCATTCGGAATCGGTCCGGTGAGCCAGTCGACCACCTTCTGCCAATCGTTCTCATGATGCGCGATGACTTCGTCGGCGACGGGATGGTCGTAGTCGGTCTGTTTGAGGTAATGTGCGTAGAGCGGTTCATCACAGACATAGGTGTCCGGCCGATTGCCCCATGAACGCATCATGGCGGTGGAAATATTGCGCGGTCCGCCCCACATGGCTATACGTAATCCGTCAGACTGTTCAGGCATGGGCGGGAGTATAGCGGGCGGAAATGACCAATGGCGAAGCAGCGGGGAATGATATCATGAACAGTCCGAACGCTTTCCCTGGGCGAGGTTTTCTACACCCACACGGTCATTCTCCTGGTGAAACCGGTCGGGCATTGGCGAAGAAGCGTGCCAATCCCTGCGACTCATCGAAGATCAGGTTTTCCTGATTCATGTAATCGTGACAACGAACGCAGGTCATGGTCATCTGCATGTAGTCCAATGTCGCGGCGTGGAGTTTCTTTTCTTGAGCGTGGCGTTTCAGTTCACTGGTGTGCCAACGGAACTGGTCGCTGTAAAGGTTGTACTCCATCGTCCGGTGCACACCCCACGCCGACTTGCCCGCCAGTTCGTGCAAGCTGTTGGCATTGGCGATGATCTGGTCGTAGTTCTGCCGCGCCAGGCCCTCAAGCACGCCGTGTGCGTGCGCGAGCTTGGAGCGCATCATGTCCTGAACGGTTTCGATGGCTGGGCCGACGTGCGAGTCATCATCGCGAAGATCCGCGTTCCCAGATGCCTTGTTTCCATTCGGATTCGTCTGGCAACCCAGCACGAGCAGAACCAGTGAAAGTAGAGCGATGCATTGCAAACCGAGACGCATGACCAGACTCCCTTGGAATTGAAGTTACTCAGCCCGAGACCCACCCATTGTTCGGGACATAAATGAATCCGCCCATCGGTATGTTCACCCATTGATCACTAGGGCGGTCCCCGGTTACGGTTCATCGGAAACGTCACCAATTCCACTTTGGTTTGGCCCCATCGGCCTGACGCATCAGCTCGTATTACAATGGATGCTCGCCGTTTTCAGAAGGAATGCCCATGCCGACTCAAACAACTCGCCGAACTTTTCTCCGTTCCACTGTCGCGGCCTCAGCCGTTTCAACGATGGCCGCGCCGCTCATCCTCGCCGACGACAAAGCACCGAAGAAAAATGCCATCGTCGGTGACGGCGAATACAAGTACGAATGCATTCATGACTGGGTCAAAGCGCCAGAGTCCGCAAGTTTCGGCAATGCGTCACACGGCGTCGCGGTCGGCAAGGACGGCTTGATCTACATCACACACAACCGCGGCAAGCCGGGCAGCGTGTTTGTGTTCGACGAGAAAGGCAAGTTCGTCCGCGCGATGGGCAACTTCCACGCCATCAAAGGCCAGAGCCGCGGCCATGGCGTCGACATTCGCGATGAAGGTGGCGAAGAGTTTCTCTACCTCACCGCCAGCGACTCGACACTCGATTTCGTCAAGTGCGACCTCAAAGGCGAAATTGTCTGGCGCATCGGGAAGAAAGACCTCATCCGCGATACCGGCAAGTACAAAGCCAATTCACGCTACCGCCCCACCAACATCAGCTTCAGCCCCGATGGCGGGTTCTTCCTCGGCGACGGGTACGGTTCCAACTACGTCATGCAGTACGACAAGGACGGCAAGTTTCTGCGCACGATCGGCGGCAGCGGGAAAGGTGACGGACAGTTCGCGACGCCGCACGGGCAGTGGCTCGATGAACGTGACGGCACGCCGAAGCTCGTCGTTGCCGACCGCGCGAATAAACGCCTGCAATGGTTCGACATGAATGGCAAGCACGTCAAGACACTCGGCGGCTTCCTATTCCCGGCTGACATCGACATTCAGGGCGACGTCATGCTCGTCCCCGACCTGCATTGTCGCATTACCCTGCTCGACAAGAACAACAAGGTACTCACCCATCTCGGCGAAGACCCCGAGTGGCGCAAGGCCGCGCTCGCCGGATTCAAAATGCGAGGCCAGCGACCCAACTGGAAACCCGGCAAGTTCATTCACCCACACGATGCCGCATTCACCAAGAACGGCGACATCATCTGTGCCGAATGGGTGTCGACGGGACGCGTGACGTACTTGCGGAAAGTCGATGCGTAATCAACGCCGTGTAGCTCGTTTCAGCCTGCTCGCGATGCTCTGTGCGCTGGCAATGTTCAGTAGGCGCGCGCAGGCCGACGAACTTATCCTCTGCGGCTGGGATGAGGTGTTCATCGTCGACATCGACCCCGCCTCACCGCCTGCCCAGGCGCCGAAAAAAATCTGGACATGGAAGGTCGCTGACAGTCCGCGTATCCCGGCACAATACAAGAACATGTTTCGCAGCACGGACGAGTGCAAGCCTGTCGCCGGCGGCAAACAGATCCTGATCACCTCCTCCAGCGGCGGCGTCGCGCTGATCGAACGCGAAACAAAGAAAGCACTATTCTGGGCATATGTGGGGAATGCTCACTCGGCTGAAATGCTGCCGGGCGGCCGCATCGCCGTCGCCGGCTCCGGTCACAAAGACGGCAACTGCCTGGCCCTGTTCGATGTCAAGCAGCCGGAAAAGCGTCTCTACACCGACGAACTCAAATGGGGACACGGCGCCGTCTGGGATCCCGAGCGACAAATCCTCTGGGCCAGTGGCGGTGACGACCTGCGGGCTTACACGTTGAAAGACTGGCAGACGGACAAGCCGTCGCTCAAGCGTGAAGCCGTCTACAAGTTCCCCGACGTCCCCAACGCCGGCGCCCATGATCTCATCGCCGTGCCGGGCACGAACCAACTCTTCGCGACATCGCATCACCACGTCTACCTGTTCGACTGTGACAAACGGACGTTTTCAAAGCATCCGAAGCTCTACGAGCAGGCCCGCGTCAAAGGCGCTGCGATCCATCCGCGCACGAAACGGCTCGCTTACACGCAAGGCAGTGCCAAACACTGGTCGACGGATCGGTTACGCTGGGCAGGTCTTGAAACGGAAACCGTGTTTTCCGGCGAACGGCTTTACAAAGCACGCTGGATCATCCCTCCCCAAAAGAAAAATCCGTCGGATTGAAGTATGCCGATTAAGTACGAACCGTTCGACTGGTACGAAACACCGCTCTACTACGACATCATTTTTGATGAAGACACGGACAAGGAAGCGGACTTCCTCGAGACGATGGCGGACTGGTACGTCGAAACCAATCGCCGAGCGAACCAACCGATGCGCTTTCTGGAGCCGGCCTGCGGCAGCGGTCGCCTGCTCGCTGAAATGGCGGCACGCGGGTACGACTGCACGGGGTTCGACCTCAGCGATCCCATGCTCGCGTTCGCACAGCTACGCATCGATGCTCTCGATGGAAAGGGAAATAAGGGTGCCACTGGCAGCTCGCCTGCCAGTGCTAAGGCCGCCCAACAACACACTGGCGGACAAGCCGCCAGTGGTACCCGATCGAATCTGAAGACCAGACTCGTTAACGCCGACATGGCTGACTTCGCTTTCAAACAAAAGTTTGATCTCGCCTACTGCGGTGTCAGCACATTCAAATACCTTCAGACCGAAGCCGACGCCCGGGCTCATCTGCAATGCATGGCAAAAGCCCTCAAGCAAGGCGGCGTCTACGTGCTCGGCTTTCACATCAGTGACTACGACTTCACCTCCATCCAACGCGAACGATGGGTGCAACAGCGCGGCAAAACCCACGTCACCTGCAACATCCAGAGTTGGCCTCCTGACCGCAAAACACGCACCGAAAAAGTCCGCAGCCGACTCGTCGTCAAGGAGAACGGCTGCACCAGACGCTACGAAACCGTCTGGACGTTCCGCACTTACACCGCAAGACAAGTGCGATCCCTGTTGCGCTCCGTGCCCGAACTCGAACACGTCAACACATACGACATGACATACGATCCGAACGCCGCGCGGGATGATCTGGATGAACGGTATGACTGTGTGTTAATTCTGCGGAAGCGGTGAGACGGCAAGGGTCCAGGAATCAGGGTTCAGGGATCAGGCGTCTGACCAAACGGTGAGACGGCTTCGGTCGCCCTGCACACATGACCACAGGTTCACTCGCGTTACAATGCTTCCATCACGCCATCCCAAGGCAAAGGGTCCGCCAACCCCGAATTTGAACTGCTCAACAAACCATACGGTGACCGAAATGAAATCCATCGCCCCGTTCTGCATTGTCTTGCTTCTCTCGCTCACCGCGACTGCGGAAGACTACAAACTTCACACCTTTACCAAGCACAAGAAAACTGCCACATTTCATGGCGAAGGTGCTTCATACGGCGACTTCAACAAGGACGGTCACATGGACGTCGTCTCCGGGCCCTATATCTATTACGGTCCAGACTTCAGCAACAAAGGCAGCAAATTCGCCTACCGGGAAGTGAAAGAATTCAAACCCACCGGCTACTCCGACAACTTCCTCACACACGTTCACGACTTCAACGGCGACGGTTATGACGACATCCTCATCATTGGCTGGCCGGGTTACAAGAAGGACCACGAACACGTTTGGTATGAAAATCCCGGCAGTGAAGCGAACGCCACGCCACGCCTCGGCCCAATCATCGCCCCCTCGTGGAAACGCCACCTCGCCTTCAAAACCGTCGACAACGAATCACCCATGCTCGGAGACTTCATAGGCAACGACGGCAAGCCCGAACTGGTCTTCCACACCGGCGGCAAACTCGGCTGGGCGGCGCCCGATCCGAAGAACCCGACCGCAGAGTGGAAGTTCCACCCGCTAAGCCCCAAAGGGAAATGGCAACGCTACACGCACGGCATCGGCTTCGGCGACGTCAACGGTGACGGGCGAAACGACTTTCTTGAAGTCGACGGCTGGTGGGAACAGCCTGAATCCCTCGAAGGCGATCCCGTCTGGAAGCGTCACATCTGGCGGTTCGGGGACGGCGGCGCGCAGATGTTCGCCTACGACGTCGACGGAGACGGCGACAACGACATCATCACCTCCATCCGCGCCCACGGCTTCGGCCTCGCGTGGTTCGAACACTACAAAGACGACGGCAAAATCAAGTTCAAACAACACCGCTTCATGGACAGCAAACCCGAGCACAACAAGTACGGCGTCAAGTTCAGCCAACTCCACGCACTCGACCTGATTGACATGGACAAGGACGGCGTCAAGGACATCGTCACCGGCAAACGCTTCTGGGCCCACGGCCCGAAAGGTGATGCCGAACCCAACGCGCCGGCGGTGCTCTATTGGTTCAAGATCAAACGCCTCGCCAAAGGCGGCGGCGATAAGACCACCGACGGCTCCAGTGTCGATTTCATCCCCTACCAGATCGACAACGACTCCGGCGTCGGCACGCAGGTTACCGCAGGCGACATCACCGGCAACGGCTACCCCGATGTCATCGTTGGCAACAAGAAAGGCACGTTCATCTTCGTGCATGAAGTGAAAAAGGTCGACAAAACGACGTGGCAAAAGGCGCAGCCGAAGGTGCGAACAGGCGAATGATCGTCATAAGATTTGTATTCTTGCTGTTGTCACTTTTTTCGCTCCTGCTTCTCGTGGGGGTGATACGGCTGTGGATTCCGGCATCGCAATACGCACAGCTCCTTACGGCAGACGCGTTTGCCATCGGATTCTGTGCTGACAAGGAAGGGATCCACATATCAGGCGGGCGGGGCAATTGGAATCCGTTTCAAGCCTGGGAATACGTTGCTTTGTTATACGCTGACGTTTCGACTGACAGCCCCTTTTACGAACCGATGCACGATGATGTTGTTGGAGCGCTGGGCATCTACTATTTACCACCGCCTGACGGTCCTGTGATGTACGGGCGTTTCGAATCACTGGCAATTCTTTTGTCATTAATGCCTCTGATATGGATCGTTTTCTTTGTCCGGCGAAGGCGACGTAAAACAAATCCCGATCCATGAAGTAACTTGATCCATGCCGTGCTGAAAGCGTCGACGGCCATTTCGACGTCATCATCGGCAACAACAAAGACACGGTTAGCTTGATGGATGAAGTGAAAAAGTCGACAAGGCAACGTGGCAGAGAGCACAACCAAAACCAAAGGCAGGCAAAATGAAATTCATCCTGATGATCGTGTTCCACCTGATCTCTCTGGTATCGTTTGCGTTGTTCCTCGGCGTGGTCTTTCTTTGGACCAACGCGGCGGACGGACCGCAAACCATTTCCGCGGTCGATTTCAGAGTTCGATTTATAACATCTGATACGGGCATCGGCATCTTCGGTGACGGTGGCGGGTACAATCCCTTTCAAGAATGGGAATACCAGGTCGGCGCGCCCGGCCACTGGCCGTATCGACTTCGGGTTTTCAAGGAACCGATGGACGATGAAATCGTTGGTGCCCTGGGGTTTTCATATCTCCCCCAATCAGGAAACCACAAGCTGTTTGCACGCTACATTTCGCTGGCCGTGCTGTTTGGTGCCCTGCCCCTCTGCTGGATGCTCCTGACCACGCGCAGGTTCTTGCGCAAGAAGCCCATGCAGACATCCGACGTCAACGAGGAAACCGCGAAGACCGGGTCATCGACCTGACACCGTCCATTGACCTGCGATACCGAACTGGTCAGGCCGATTTCCTGACCGGCCGCGGCTCGGTCCATATTACCCAGTTTCACATCGGCTCGATCGAAGTTGGAGGCATTACTCCCTTCTGCTATAGTGCTGTCCCCACGAGGCGCGCCTTGCGCCGTTACAGGATCAAGAAGAGAATAAAATCCCGTTAATCAACAGTGCTGAATGAAAACAATCCGGCGGTTGTTGTCCCGCATTGTCGCGCGAACAACACATGCCGAAACATCGAAAAGGAGAACATGGTGTATACGAATCGAAAACTGACCTTCATGATGACGCTGGTTTTGGCGCTGGGTGTGTCGGCATCGGTCCACGCGGCGTCGATCGGCGTGAACTTCGTCGGCGGACAGGGCGGCCCGGGTGTTGGACAGGATCTGGTGCTCGACAACGCGGACGGACCCGCCGGCGTGGTCGTGCAAAGCAACTGGAACAACCTGGCCGGCGTCAGCGGCGGACCCACAGCTTTGATCGATGACAGCGGCGCGCTGTTGACGACCACCCTGCAATGGGGCGGCTCGCCGAACATGTTCACCACCGGCAACGGTTCCTCCACAGCCGATCACATTCTGATGAACGGCTACCTGGACACCAACAACAACTCCACCACCGTGTTGACCCTGGAAAACATTCCCTACGACGTGTTCGACATCATCGTCTACTACGACGGCGGTTCAACCTCGCGCTCCGGTCAATACACCGTGGACACCTCCACGCTGGCGCCGATTTCGCAGATCGGTTTTGACAATGCGAACTTCACCGGCACGTTCGTGCAGGACGACGGCACCGGCAGCGGCGGCAACTACCTGCTGTTCAGCGGCCTGACCGGCGGCGGCGTGGACCTGATCAATGCAACACCCGTCGGCCAAGGTGTGATCCGCGCGCCGATCAACGGTATCCAGATCGTCGAAGTGATTGCGGTTCCCGAACCCACCACCGCCGCGCTCGGCCTGTTGGGCGTCGCCGGTATGGTGATGCGTCGCCGCAACCACGCCTGATCGTGTCTACAACTGAATCACCGAACCCCGCCCCTCGGCGGGGTTTTCTTTTGCTTGCACTGCGACCATGCCACTGCGCGATCCACGGTGAGTGCAACAAGTACAGCCACACCCTCGCGCACAGGGATTCATCTGGTAAACTGTTGTTTTCAAACACCGACCTGGAGGCACACCATGCAGGCCCGTCCCTTGACCGCACTTGCTGTTCTGTTCGCATTGCTCATCGGCATCAGCAGCATCGCCGGTTGTGGTGGTACGGAAGATCCAAAGCCGAACCCCGGCAAGGACAAGCCGAACGATTCGTCACAGAAGGACGCCGAGCCCACGAAGGATGATGACCATGATCACGATGAGGTGGCGTTGGGCAAGTTTGATATCAACGGCATCACGGTGGAGGCCGCGCAAGGTCACGGCGCGGTCGAGGCCGGCAAGGAAGGGCATCTGGTGATCAAGCTGCCTTACAACGACAAAGGCGCGACAGTGGTTCGCGTGTGGATCGGCACGGAAGACCGCACGCATTCGCGCGTGGGCAAGGGCGAGTACGATGACTCGCACGATGATTACGTCGTCCACGCCAACGCCCCGGACCCATTGCCCGCCGGCGCCAAGTGGTGGGTGGAAATCCAGAAACCGGACGGCTCGAAGTCGCTGGGTTCGATTCCGTTTTTGAGGGATATTCCGAAGACGAATTGAAGGTAAGAGTCGGGGCTCATGGACTGTGATACGTTCTATTCTGGAATGTTCACGGTTATTAACAGGGTAGGGTGACTGAAGTTACTCCGCCGGGTTGTGCTTGGGCGTGGGGTGTCAATCCAGAATGTTTTGATTGGTGTTGAGGGCGTGGTATTCTGCACGCTGTCACATCGACTTTCACCGGAGACTTTGCCATGTCCACAGACGAATTGGCGCAGGAATTAAGCGCGGACGAACAGCGGGCGATTCAAGAGCTGGCCGATTACGTGGCGCAGCAGTTGGCCGAGGGCCGATCGCAGGCGGAGGTGACCAACGAGTTGGTCGAGAACGGTTGGGAGCAGGCCGACGCCGCGGAATTCGTCGTGCAGGTCGACGGCGCGTTGCAACAGGCCGTGCACCAGGCGAAGGGAAGCCAATACGTCAAGCACATCTGGATCGGCGCGTTGTGGGCGATCGGCGGCACAGCCGTCACCGTGGCGACTTACTCGGCGGCGTCCGACGGCGGCGGGTATGTCATCGCATGGGGCGCCATCATCTTCGGCGTCATCGAAAGCCTGTACGGGATTTTTGGTTGGCTGACGAATCGGTGATGATCGTTGAGCGAACGCGGGGCGACTAAAGCCAATCCGCTTCGCCGTACTTCCCCATTCAAAACACCGGTTCCTCCAACGGCACCGGGCACAGTTCTTTTCCGAGGGAGCATGCGTCGCAGTGGCAGCCTTCCCACAGGGCGTCGAATTGTTCCTGCACGGCGTCGATCAAGTCGGAGCTTTTCGTCCAGATGCCCCACTCGAAGTTGCGGCGGGTGTCGCCTTTCGCCCCCAAGCCGGCGCCGGTCAGGTTCGCGCTGCCGAGGTACATCGATTCGCAATCGATGATGACTGTCTTGCCGTGGAGGCGGGGACAGCGGCGGACGGTGACGCCTTTGCCCTTGGCCAGTTTGAGTTGGCGGATCGCCGGCCCGCTCGGCACGCCGGCGTGGAGCAATCTTGTTTCAACGCCTTTGTCCGCCAGGCGGTGCAAAATGGAAACGATCGATTCACTTCGCCGACCGGTCCCGACGGGCACCATCATCGCTTTGTAGTCGGCGGTGCCGATGGTGATGCTGGTCTTCGCCTTA
>JANQKH010000021.1 GCA_028281215.1 Phycisphaeraceae bacterium
AAACACGCAACGCGGACTGATTTCCACGTGCCGCGTGATCTTCTTCAGCGGCTTTTCCATCGACTCCACAAAGGCAAGCAACGGCTGTTTCACATTCGATTCAAACTTCGCCTTGTGCTCAGTGAACCACGGGCGGTTGTTGTTTTTCTTCAGTTGACGAAGGAAGGTGAACAGAGAAGATTGGATGGGATTGCTCGGCACGGCGGGCTCCTTGATGGAATACGCATGGCGTACTGCAACAAGCGCTCCATTATTCCATGATCGTCATGGAAACGTATAAGGTTCGCTACGCATTTAGCCCCGAGCGCTGCCCGAGGACATTTCCGGAAATCTATTCAAGTCAAGGGCTGATTGGGGGCAAAGGTGCTGTGCTGTTTCATTCCCCCGCAAGCAGGGGAAACGCGTCTGATTTCACATGTGCCTCGTTCATGATCGCCAGCATTTTCGCCGCCACTTTGGGGTGTTGGTCCGCGATGTTCTTGTTCTCGCCGATGTCGTCCTTGAGGTTGAACAGCATCACCGGCGCGTCACGGTTTTTTCGCAAGCCGAGGCGGATACCTTTCCAATCGCCCATCCGCACCGCCTGTTTGCCGCCTTGCGGCGAGAACTCCCAATACAGGTAATCGTGAGCCTTTTGTGGTTTGCCGGTCAGTTCGTTTACCATCGAGAGGCCGTCGAGATTCGCAGGTGTTTCAATACCGGCCAGTTCGCACATCGTCGGCAGCATGTCCCAATGCGCGCTGATGTGACCGCTGACTGATTTCGCTTTGACCTTGCCGGGCCAGCGTGCGATCAGCGGGGCGCGGATGCCGCCTTCGTACAGGTCACGCTTGAACCCTTTGAGCGGGCCATTGCTATCGAAGAACTTCGGTCGATGCCCGCCTTCGAGGTGCGGGCCGTTGTCCGACGTGATGAAAATGATCGTGTGTTCATCGATCTTCAACTCTTTGAGCAGCGCCGAGATTTCACCGACGCCGCGATCGAGCCGCGTCATCATGGCGGCGAACGCGGCCACAGGATTGCGCACGTGCGGGCCGCGGTATTTGCCGATCACATTCTCAAACTGTGGGAACTGTTTCCGCCACGGTTTCATTTCATCCTCCGGCGCATGCATCGCCGCGTGCGGGATCGTGACCGGCAGATAGAGGAAGAACGGCTTATCCTTGTTGTCGCGGATGAAATGAAGCGACTGCGCGTGGATCACATCATGCGAATAGGTCTTGCCGTCGAGCGTAACCTTTTCTTTATTCTGCCACAGGTGTGTCGGATAAAACGTGTGCGCCTCACGCTGGCAGTTGTAGCCGAAGAACAGATCGAAGTGCTCCGCCGGGTCCGACGGCGACCCCGGCGCGCCGAGCCCCCACTTGCCGAACGCACCGGTGACGTAGCCTGCCTTTTTCAACAGCCGCGGGATGGTCACAATGTCGGCAGGCATCGGCGCCTGACCCTCCGGCCTCACCTCACGGTTGCCGCGCACTACGCAGTGGCCCGTGTGCAGACCGGTCATCAACGAACAACGCGTGGGCGCGCATACTGTGCTCGCTGAATAATGATCGGTGAACCGCATCCCTTCCGCGGCGATGCGATCAATATTCGGCGTCTTGAAATACTTCTGCCCGTAGCAACTGAAATCACCATAGCCGGCGTCGTCGAGCATCAGGTAAATGATGTTCGGCTTTCGCTCCGCCTGCGACGGCGTCACCATGAACATCGAACATACAAACAACGTCATCGCAAGCCAATGAATCGTCCACTTCATGAAATCATCTTCCTTCAAAGGGGGTAAGAATCAAGAGAGGTAGTGTACCGCCGGCGGAATGGAAAGGTGGTGAAGACGAAAATGAGCGAGTGCTTCAACGCCGCGCAACAGAGATGACATATGGATTGGCATCAATCCCCGTCCGCCTCAAACGCCACCTGCCATAGTTCCGCCAAGGTGGACCAGTCGGCAGATGCCGTCGTCTGCGCGGGCGCCGCGGCAAGCCGTTCCAGCGAGAACCCCGCCAGCAATGATGCGATACTCGGCACCGAACCGGACATCAATGGTGTCGGTTCAACCGACGATGTTGGCAATACCGATGACGCTCGCTCCGTCTGGACCGCCGGCGGCGAATCCAACTGTGTCCCGAAACGCATACGAAACTGGAACAGGTCCGCCGCGTCCACGTCGCCGTCGGCATCGTGATCGACCGAATCGTCAAACGCCTGCTCACTCTGCTCGCTGTCGTACGCGAGGCGGAAATCAAACAAGTCCGCCGCGTCAACATCGCGATCACCGTCCACATCGCCAAACAACCGATGCACCTGTGCGACGTAATCCACGTTACCGGCAAGCAACTGCCCCGGCGCTCCCTCGAGTGCCTGCGACAACAGGCGAATTTCATGATCGCCGTCAGCCAGCGAATCACCCTCCGGTCCGCCGAATGTGAACACCGCCGTGTACGTTGACGCGTCGTAATCCAAGTACACCATCGCACTGTCGAGCAACTGCCCCGTGGTCTGATTCCGCACCTCAAGCGCATCGTTTTGAATCACCACGTTCTGATCGAACACAAACACGACCTGCGACACCGTCGACCGTTGTTCGTCTCCGCCGTTGATGCTCATCTGCAATACCGTCGGCGGATCGGGCGCGGGATGGACCGTCAACGTCACCGTCGCGCCGGTGCTGCCGTCGGCATCGTCGTACGCCTGATAGGTAAACGTGTCCGTGCCTTCGAAACCCTCGATCGGCGAATAGTTGAACGACCCATCCGCGTTGAGATAAAAGTCGGAGGCGTACGCGGGGCTGTCCACCAACGCCGCCCACAACGGATCGCCGTCGTTATCCCAGTCGTTGTTCAGCACACCTTCCCACTGTGCCACGTTCAACGATTGCCCCGCCTCCAGTTCGTACGCATCATCGTTGGCCACCGGCGGCTGGTTCGGCGGCGCGGGCTCCATAACCGACACCGACAACTCATACATCTGTGCGAAATTGGAATTCCCCGTCACACGAACAAAGTACGTGCCCGGCGTGTCCAACGCCTGCTGCGCGATGCTCTCCGATTCACCTTCGATCGTTTGATTCATGTCCACAATCACGGTGGCGCCGTCGCTGGCGAACAACGTCAACGCCAGGTCGCTCTGCGTGGACGCGTTGAAGGTCGACGTGCTTCCGCCCTGCTCGCCAAGTGAATATGTTGGACCGAACGGGTCGAGCGTGATGTCAATGACCGAAGCTTGCGTGATCGTGAGCCGGTAATAGTCGACGTCGGAA
>JANQKH010000054.1 GCA_028281215.1 Phycisphaeraceae bacterium
CGAGTACGATACGCACGAGGCGGTCTTTGTGTCCGAGCACACGCGGCGAGCGCGCGAGCGGCGGCGCGAGCATCAGGTTTTTCTGGTCGGGCGAAGCGACGCCCTTACCGTTGCCGCCGTGGCAGGTGATGCAAAGCGTGGTGTAGATGGTCTTGCCGCGCACGACGGATTCGGCGAGCACCTTGTTCCGTCGGCGCATCTCTTCCAGTTTGCGCCGCTCAGCGATGATTGCCGCCATCTGGCTTTGCACCTGTTTTGCGATACTGGTCACAGCCGCATTGTTCGCGTGCCGTTTGAGCACATCGGCGATGATCGGTTCCGATTGCGGGTGGGCGCCGCGACTTACCGACAGCACAACTTGAATCGCCACGTTGGGGTCTTTGTCGCGTGCGAGTGTTTGAATACCCGTATCAAGTGACCGTTCCTGAGCCATCACCGATTCGGCGATGCGCAACGCCGCGGCGCGGACGCGGGCGTCTTTGTCGTTGAAACTGTACGTAAGCAATTTCGCATCGATCGCGTCCAACCCTTCCAGCGTCCACAGTGCGTGGAGTCGGCCAAGCGGTTGCTTACCGGAACGCGCAAGTGTTTGCAGCGCGGGCACGACGCTTTTCTTGCCATGCAGAATGATGAGCTTTTGCGCTTCGCTGCGCCACCAGCCGTTCGGGTGCGAAAGATGTGCGACCAGTTGTGCTGGTGTTTCATCGAGCATGCGCGGCTGCGGGCCGCGTTTGGTTGTCGTGTGTTCAACGCGATAAATCCTGCCGCGGCCGATATTCTTTTCGAGCTCGTACTGTTTCACGATGCCGCGCAGGTACGAACCCGCTCTTACCCAGTTGCCTTCTTGGATGATGCCGCGATACATGTCCACGATGTAAAGGCAGCCGTCGGGGCCTGTGGCGCTGTTGATGGGCCGGAAATTCGGGTCGGTTGAGGCGATAAATTCTTTCTTGTCGTATGCGTTTGACACAACAATGCGTCCGTTGTCGTTCGTCACCTTCGCGCGGCGAATTAGACGGCCGACCGGTTCGGGGATGATCAGATCGCCGTAGAGATTCGATGGCAAGCGGTCGCCGCGGTAGATCGATTGTCCACAACTTGCGGTGAAACGATTGAGCGTGTTGTTGGCCCGGAGTCTGCCACGCCCGCCTTGTGTGTCCGGCACGTTGTCGATCGGAAACACTTCGCGAAAACCGGGCGCTTGTTCGCCGGGCAGGGCGATGCGGCCGTACACGATCGGTTGCTGAAAGTCGGTCGCTGGATTCTCGCCGCCGGCGCTGGAGTAGAACACACGGCCGACATCGTCATGTGTCAAGCCCCATTGCCCAGCGCCGTGCGGCAGCGGTTCACGGATGACTTGCCGGTTGGTGAAGCGGTAGCGATGGCGCGAATAGGTGGTGTACAAGTAGTTGTCGATGTTCCAGATCAGGCCGCTGGGTTGATGTTCTAAGTTGCCGCCACGTCCGCCGCCCTTGTGCCACATTTCGATTTTGTCGGCCACGCCGTCGCCGTCGGTGTCCTGATAGCTTTTCAGATCGAGTGTGTTGGTTTCGCGAATGATGACGCGATCGAGCAACGGCAACACCATGCGCGGCAGCGAAAGTTTGTCCGCGAAAACGGTGTGTTTGTCATAGATGCCGTCGCCGTCGGTGTCTTCGTGTCGCGAGACGCGGCTGGTCGGCGCGAGTTGGTTGCGACCGTCGATATCCTGCATGTAGGTTCGCATTTCGACCACATACATGCGACCGTTGCCGTCCCATGCAATCGCCGCCGGTTCATGAATGTGCGGTTCGGCAAGCACGGGAATGACGCGGTAACCGTCCTGCACGCGCATTGTTTTGACCGTTTCGGCAGGCGACAGCGGCGGCGCTTTGGAACTGACGGATTCGGCGAATGTCGGCATAGCCGTTGCATGTGTGAATAGGATCGTGATCAGGAATGGGGTGAGATAATTCATAGAAAACTTGGTCCTTCTGATGAATGTAGAACCATAATTTTAACGGGTTCTGATCGGTGGCTGAAATACCTGCCGGATCGAAACAAAGCGATGGCAGGATGTGTTTTCTTCGTCTTCGAGCCAGGACGAATTTTGGCCAATCGGCAAAGAAATAGACCCGATTCGCTCATTTTCTCTCAATGAAATGGAGTTGGTATGTCAAGATTCTCCGGATTAGCTTTCTAATGGTGGATTCTCATGAACAGTCCGACGCGAAATGTCCCCATTTTGGATGAGCACAGCCGCGCCTTTCTGCGCCTGTACGCAAGGCATGAGCATGAAATCTATGCCTATGTCATGGCGATGGTGCCCAATTGGGCGGATGCCGACGAAATCATGCAGGAAACCTGTGTCCGGCTGTGGGAGCAGTTCGCCAAATTCGAGCCGGGAACCAACTTCGTCGCGTGGGCCAGAACCGTCGCGCGGTACATGGTGCTGGCGTTTCGCAAGCGGACGGCTCGAGAACGCGTGCACTTTAGCCAGGCATTTATTGATGCCTTGGCCGAGGAGGTGAAATCATCCGGGCATCAGTCGGTCGACATCAGTGACCAGCGCAAATCAGCGCTGGTCGAGTGTGTCGACGAGTTGCCCAAGCACAGCCGCCAGTTGTTGTATTCGGTTTACCACACCAACCAATCGATCAAGGTCATCGCGGAAAAGTTGGGGCGACCCCTAGCAGGAACTTATCAAGCCGTCTCGCGTATTCGAAAGGCCTTGTTTCGTTGTATTACAGGCAAACTCGCCTCGGGAGCCTGATTTGACCGACTGGAATGTTCAATCCGATGAGATGTTTGAAGAACTCCACACGCTGATTACAGCAAGAATCGTGGAGGATATCACTTCGGAACAATTGGCGCGCTTAGAGCATTTGGTGATCAATCATCGCGAGGCAAGGCAGATCTACCTTGCTTACATGCAGGACACGGTAGTGCTTCGGCGGATGGCGCGCGCCAATGCATCCAACGAGCGCGAGATGAGCAGCCGTGAACTGGATGCCTTGCGCGAGTCTCTGCTTGCACAACGACTTCACGTGGACGGTGAAGCCGGGCAGTCGCTCAAGCCCGCGGATCAATGGCATCAAGACTTACTGGAATTGGATTTGTCCGATGCGGGGCAATCGCATGATGTTGATGCAGTGCATGCATCCCGTCCTGGATGGCCTTTGAAACACGTGATCGCCGCTGCACTGATCGGTGTCAGTGTGATCGGTGGGGTCGTCGCCTTACTGTTGAGTTCACAAGAATCGCCGCCCACACCGGTTGCTCAGTTGGTCGAATCGCATTTCGCCCAGTGGCAGGATGAATACGAACGATTGGTGTTTCTTCGAGACGGCAAGATGCTGGTGAACGGGCGGTATTCGCTCGCCGACGGGCTCGCCAAGATTCGTTTCGGCAACGGCGCAGTGGCCGTGCTGGATGCCCGTGAACGAGCCGTGACAATCGACCTGCTGGACGCCAGGCGTGTTTTTCTTCACCAGGGTCGCATGACGGTTCACGTTCGAAACGCCGGTGCCAAAGGATTCGCCGTGGATCTGCCTTGCCGTCGGCGCATCATCGATTTGGGCACGGAATTTGGCGTTGTCGTGGATGAAACGGGCATCTCCGACCTCTACGTTATGGACGGCAAAGTTGACGCTCAATTGATAGACAGCAACGGGAGTGTCGTTGGACATTTGGAGGTTGCGAAACACGCCAATGTTCGGTTGCTGGAAACCGGTTCGAGTGTGGCCCATGATCCCATCCATCTAGGGGAATTTGTCTCTGAAAAGCACTTTGACCAGAAGCGCGAAGATGCAAAGTTGAGCGCTCAGACCAATTCGCCCTCTACCACTCAGAACGGCAACGGCCGATTGAGTTATGCCTTTCCAAAACTGCATCGGCAAAATCAGCCTCACCGAAATTACCTCGACACCAACATGCGCGAGTTGATCGACGGACGAGTGGGGGCCACGGAATACCTCGATCCCAATTGGGTGGGCTGGCTGGATGGGCCGGACCAACCTGGTGTGTTCGGCCCCGATAGCGGGCGAGTTCAACCGCGCATTGAATTCGATCTGGGTTCGCCCAAGCGGGTGACTGGTGTCGAGTTTGTATACCTCGTGCACCCCAAAGGTGCTGTGTTTGCACCGAATAAACTCGATGTGTCATTGAGCAGTGATCCGGCATTCAATCAAATTGTCGGGTTTGAATCAGGCCGCGATTTCGATCCTGATGGCACAACCATTCACATTGGAAAGGCGAAGGTTCAAGTCACGCCGGTGACCGCTCGCTATCTCCGTCTCGATTTTTTCAATGCCAGACAGTGGACGTTTATTGGTGAAATCAAAATCCTCACCGCTGATGATCCAAACAACAAAGAACAGTGAAATGCTGCTTGCAATATCCAACCCACCCAAATGGAGAAGTGACATGACTTACGGAATTCTTGATCGTTCCACCCTTGGCGCGGGGATCACC
>JANQKH010000072.1 GCA_028281215.1 Phycisphaeraceae bacterium
GATCGGAACCAAAAGCGGGAACATCTTCCTGAGCAAAGACAATGGCAAAACGTGGAAAGATCAGGGCGTCGTCGGTGCGTCGGCTGACGACTTCGCCTGGCTGGGCGGCCGCCGTGTGCTTTACTCAACGTATACCGGGAAGAAATACCTTTACCTTTCCGAAGATTCCGGAGCTTCATGGAAACAAATCGGAACGGTGGGCACGGGACATGCCCACGACTGGCTGGATCACGTGATCTATATCAACGACCAAGGCGTTCGCGCGGTGGTTGGGGGAACGAACAAGGGATTCATTCTTCATGCAAGGTTGCAGAAAAAGTAGCCGCCTATGAGGTGACCATGCCGGATCGCATCAAAAGGCGATGTGACGGAGCGAGCTACGTTTTCGGTTTTTCTACGACGTTCGCTTCGTTTAATATTTTGGATTTCCACGACCACTCGCGTTTATCGGTTCGCCCGACTATCTTGGTCGATAAGCTGCCAGATGTTCAACTTACCGGGCAAAGTGCCGGGCTGACCCAATCCATTCTAATCCTTCCTATTTAAAGACCTAACCATGGAACCCATTGCACTCGCACTACTCGGCGTCTCCGTCCTCTTCGGTTTTGGGGTGTTCCGCATCGGGACGCAATCGGATTGGCATTGGATCGCGGCGTTGCTGGCGGCGTTGGTGCCGGTGGCGTTTACTTTTTTTCTTGGGTTGATCGGGTTGATCGTCGGCGGCGCGTTTTTGGTGTCGGTGTGGAAAGCGTCGAATGTGTGAGCGCACAGCGGAACGGCTGGGCGGCGTGCCGTTGGATTCGCCTGGCGGTGCGGCGGCGGGCGGGGTCAACCTTCGCGATAACCTAAAACGACCAGGAGGCAGGGGCCGCGGGCGATGACGTTGAGGTTGTGTGCTTCGGCGTTTTCGATCGCGGCGTCGCTTTCAGCGCCGGGTTGCATCCAGAGGTGTTGAATGCCGAGTGCAGCCGCCTGCTCGACGATCTGTTCGGTAATCGTCGGCGGAGTGATGATGGAGACGCCGTGCGGTGGTTCAGGCAGCGATGCCAAGTCGGGGTAACAGGCAAGACCTTCGATTTCATCGGCGCGGGGGTTGATCGGAAAGACGTGGCGATCGTGTTGCATGTAGCAGCGCAATACTTTGTTGCCGTACTTGTCGCGGTTGGTGGATGCGCCGACCACGGCGTGCGGAGAACCGCTAAGAAAGACGTCGATTTGTTCCTGGAAGGCCATGATGCTGCTATGGTGCGCGACCAAGTCGCAAGGGTTCGTGAGATCCATTCGAAATCGTTTCGCCCTACCTTTCTATCTCAAATCCCAATGATGCTGAAACCAGCGTCAACGTGAATCGTTTCGCCGGTGACGGCGGTGGACAGGTCACTGAGCAGGTAGACGGCGGTATTGCCGACCTCTTCGCCTTCGATGTTGCGTTTGAGCGACGCCTTTTTGGCTTGATGATCGAACATTTCCTGGATACCGCCGACGGCGGAGGCCGCGAGCGTACGCAACGGGCCGCCGGAGATGGTGTTCACGCGGATGTTCTGTTCGCCCAGTTCGCTGGCGAGGTAGCGTGTGGCGTGTTCGAGCGCGGCTTTGGCGATGCCCATGACGTTGTAGCCGGGGATAACTTTTTCCCCGCCGTAGTAAGTCATACTGATGATCGAACCGCCGTCGGGCATGAGCGGTTTGGCGGCGCGGCTCATGGCGACGAGGGTATACGCGCTGATGTCGAGCGCCAGCGACCACGCTTCCCGCGACGTTTCGTGAAAGTTGCCGACCTTGAGGAATTCACGGTCGGCGAAGGCAATCGAATGCACGACGAAATCAATCGTGCCGAAGTCTTCCTTCAGTTTGGCGAAGACGGCTTCGATGTCTTCATCCTTCGTCGCATCGCAGGGCATCAGCCAGGGGTCGTCGACACCCAACTCGGCGACAGCATTGCGGCAACGCTTTTCCATCTTGCCGCGCTCGTCCGGCAGGTGCGTGAACGCGCACGTGCCGCCCTGCTCGATGATCTGCTTGGTGATGAACGTCGCGTAGGAACGATCATTGGCGATGCCGAAGACGATGCCGCGTTTGCCGTCGAGGAGACCCATGGTGTTTCTCGTGATCCTGGGGTGTGTTTCGGGTGAATCAAAGGGGAACAGGGTAGCAACCGCGCTCGTATGGGACAAAAGGGCGTTTGAACAATCGTGAAACCAGACTCTGTCCAAAAACCCGCGGAGGGTGCCAGTGGCAAAGGCTCGACGTGTACAGTAAACCTTCACTCTCGACAAACCTCTGGGGCACGCGACGAGAATGGCTGAAAAACCACACGGCTGGGCAAGCCAGCCATCGCAAGCGCAAACGCAAATAAGTCGCGACGCGACCGGCCCTACTCCTTGAGCACCATGTCGATGCACATGACAGCCGCCATGATGAGCAAACGGGCGGGGTGGTCGGCGGGCAGGTCTTCGCTGATTTCGAGGATGTAATTGTCCGCGGAGGTGAACAGTTCCTTGCCGATGCCGGACCATTTTTTCGAGACATGTGCATATTCGACATCGCCGGCGAGGAAGCGGAAATCCCAGCCGGTCCATTTGCCCTTGAGCATGCAGACCGGTTGATCCTGATCGTCGAGCACATTGAATTTGCCGCCGATGGAAAAGAATTTCTGTTTGAATCCGCCGACGAGTTGGTCGTTCTCGTCGAACACTTTGACATGTGAGCGGAAGAATGACACGCCCCGTTTTACATTAATGATGGTTTTGCCATCCGGCGTTTTGATTTCGACATGGAACGGCGTCATGCGTTTGTAATCGGTGAAGCGCAGCAACTTGGTAAAGAAGCCGAGCTTTTCTTCACGGCACTCGAGAATGATTTCGTTGGTTTCAGGATCGAGAATGTCGTAGTTGTTCGCGGCTTTGAAAATGCCGACGTGTTCCTTGACGAAAAACAGATTGCGTGACAAAACTGGATGCATGCTGACCTCCCGACTTGTTCCGGTGAATGGAAATGGACGAAGATCGCATAATAGCAGAGAGGGCAGGCGGAGGAGGTCGGCAAACACACTGGTCGGCAAACATGGTGATCGCCTGTGTCAATCCCACGAGGGCGGGAACCCACAGTCAACACCAAGGCTTAGATTTAGATTCCCACCTTCGCGGGATTGACGGTGGGACATTGCCATAGACATCGATTCATTGATCAGTCGATCCGCCGCACGTCATACACCTGCAATTCATCCTGATTGCGCAGGTACAACATGCCGCCGGCGATAACGGGGTGGGGCCAGCTCGGGCCGCTACGGCGGGGCATCGTGAAACTGCCCTTTTCCTTGTAGCCGTTGGTACTGGCTTCGATGAGCGTGACCGTGCCGTCCTCGTAGCGGAAGTAAAGGTGTCCGTCGGCGTAAGCGACGGCGGCGGACTTCTGCCCGGCGATCTCCGGGTCATCGTTGCGCCACACCACTTTGCCCGTTTTCCATTCCAGGCAGAACGGCAGCCCGCGGTTGTGACCGTGTCCGCCGTAGATGTAATCACCCAGGCGGATCACGCCGCCGTGGTGGTTTTGCAATTCACGGGACCGCTTGTAGTAAACCTCCTCGGCTTCGTAGGCGTTGCCTGACTTTTTGATTTTCAAAAGTGCAGTTCCGCCGTCACCGTAGCCGCTCGTGCAGAAGACATAATCGCCTTCGACGATTGGCGTGGGGATATTCGCCGTGCCGTTGGCGATCTTGTTGTAGTGCCAGAGGTATTTGCCGTTGGAGGCATCGAAACCGAACACGCCTTTGCCGGTGAACTGCACGTACTGCTTCACGCCGGCGGCTTTGCTGATCACGATGGATGAATAGCCGGCGCCGTCATTGCCTTTGCGACCGAGATCGCGAGGCACAGCCGCCTTCCAGATCAACTGTCCCGTCGCCTTGTTCAGGGCGACGATGTGTGCATCGCGTGCGCCGGGCGTGCAGATCAATCGGTTACCGTCGACCAAAGGTGACTCGGAGTAGCCCCAACCCGACATCATTTTGCCGCCGAAATCCTGCGCGAAATTTTTTCGCCAGACGGCGCGGCCGGTTTTGGCGTCGGCACAAAGGAAGTCGCCCTTTTTGCTCAGACCGTAGACGTATTTGCCTTCGGGATCGACGGTGGGCGTGCAGTTGGGTTGCCCGCCGCCACCGACGGGTGTGGCCCATTGCTTTTCAAGGTTGCTGCGTTTGAGACAAATGAGGGCGGTGTCGCGGCCCTGCACGCCGAGGGTGTAAATCGATTCCCCGACGACGGCGATGCTTGCGTACCCGCCACCAAGCCCCTTGGTGGTGCGGATCAGTTTGGGGCCGCCGTTGGGCCATTGCTGGAGCAGGCCCTTCTCAGGGGAGATGCCGTCACCATTCGGACCGCGCCAGCGGGGCCAATCGGCCTGCTTTTCCGCATCGGCGGGCATGGCGAAACAAATCATGGCAAGCAGGCACGTCGTGACGGTTGCTGGTTTCATAGGTGTTCCTCAAAGGTTTGCATGATAATTGGGCAGGCGATTCGGCGGAAACCCGGCTCCACAATGGCGAAGCGGTTTGGCACACATCTTGTATCAATAACGTGACCGCACAGGAAAAAGTGAACAGGCCCGCCATGACTTTGCCTCGATCCCATCAGCCTAACCCGAACACGACGCCGTTGCACCGTGCGGCCGAGGCGGGTGATCTGCTGACCGTCGGGCAATTGCTGATGCAAGGCTCCAACCCGAACACACCCGATCGTGACGGTAAAACGCCGCTGCATTGGGTGAGTTCGGCGGAGGTGGCAGAACTGTTGATCCAACACGGGGCGGATGCGAGTATGGAGAATCACGGTGGGTATCGGCCGTTGCATTCGGCAAGCCGACGCGGTTGCGCGAAGGTCGTGGCGTTGTTGCTCGAACACGGTGCCGACCCCGGCGCAACCGCGGGGCACTATCGACTCACGCCGTTGCACCTCGCGGTGGACAACGGGCACGTTGATGTGGTGCGACTATTACTCACCCACGGCGCCGACACCCACGCGGCCGACTGGATGGGCATGACCCCGATCGACGTGGCGATCGAACGGGAACATCCGGTGATTGCCGAAATGCTACAACCGCGCGTAGGTAACAAGACCCCCGGACGCTCACACCGTTCCATGTTAATGATTGGGTGAAATGCCTGCGCCGGTAACGTGAACTTTCTACGTTTTCAAAGAACGCGTGGGGTGGACTCAATCGCGCCGTTTCAATTTACGATCGCCAAACCCCTTGGACGCGACGGCCCGTTTGGCGGCGATGTTTTCGTACAGATCGCTGGTCACGTCGCGCCACAGATCCTGCACATCCTCGAAGGCGTACAGCGCCCCTTCGTAGTCGCCGCGGTTCAATTTCGCGCACGCCGCCGCGTATGCTTCGCTGACGCTTTCGATCAACTGTTCCTGAACCGCGAAGTAGCGCCGCTTGGCTTGAAGGTTGTCGTCTTTGAACTTGTTCGGCCCGAGACCCGAAACGGAAATCGCTTCCTGGAACGCGGCGTAACTGCGGTAAGGGTTGCCCGGCTTCAAGTCACGTCGTTCGTAATACAGATTCGCTTCATTGATCGCCTCGATGTAACGGGTCTCATCCACCGGCTGTACGGTTTTGGGTTTGCGAATCATGTCAGCGATTTGGGCTTTGGTCAGTTCGGGGACGTTGTCCTCCACCTTTGAATTGCCGTTACCGAGCGTACTGAGAAAGATGACCAGCCCGAGCAGACCAACCGCGTAAATCGCGATGCCGATCATCAACTTGTTGCGTTTTTTGGGCGGCTGGGCGTCCTGTTCATGCCCCGCCAGATTCACCTGCCCTGCTCCAGGCTGCTGTGCGGCGGCGCCGAATTGGCCTGGTTGACCCGCTTGCGCAGCTTGAGGAACCAACGGGGCGTCGGCATCGGCGGCGCTGGCTTCCACCGGCTCAATGTGCACGCTGAACAACAACTGCTTGCCGACGTACACCTCATCACCATCCGAAATCGGTCGCGGCTTGTCCTTCACCGCTTTGCGGTTCACCTTCGTGCCGTTGCTACTGTGGTTGTAGAGTTGCCATTGCCCGCCTTCAAACCGAATCTCGCCGTGCTGACGGGACACGTTCGCGTCCTCGATCACGAGCACATTTTCAGGCGAGCGGCCGAACGTGATCGGCGACTGCTCAAACCGCGCGCGGCGGCCGGCCGCCATACCGGTAAACAATTGAACTTGCAGGGGATTCATGGGCGCCATAGTGACCCACTATTGTAGACAAGCCGGGCGACGCTGTGTGCGGTTTGTGTCCAACAACGATTCGGAATCGCCCCCGTTGTCCGATCGTGCCGACTCGTCTATCATCGCCGCCCCTGACCCGCATTGGAGACCAACCATGGCCTCACCCGACGACCGACGCTACGCATCCACACACGAATGGCACAAACCCGACGGCGATCTGGTCATCGTCGGCATCAGCCAGTTCGCGGTTGATGAACTGACCGATGTGACCTACGTCGACATCGTCAAAACCGAAGGGGAAATCAAAGCGGGCGAAACGTTCGGTGAAGTGGAATCCGTCAAGGCCACCAGCGACCTCTACTGCGGCATCGACGGCGAAATCGTCGAAGTCAACGAAGCGCCCATCGATGACCCCACCGTCATCAACAAAGACCCGTTCGGCGAAGGCTGGCTGATCAAAGTCAAACCCGCCGACCCCGCCCAACTCGACGCCCTGATGGACGCCACGGCGTACGACGCCCAAGCGTCGCACTAAAAAGTCAACACCAGCCGCCAACACACCGAATCCAGTCAGTCGCATCACTTGCGACGCGCTCCCCTCCTCCAATCACACTTCACCCCTCAATCCCGCAAACCCAACTTCCCCGCCAGGTCGTAACACACCAACCCGTCCGGCAACCGGAGAATCATCTTCCCGCCAACCAGCGCCGGTGATGCGCATCGCAACGGCTGCAACTTACCCACCTTTTGCGCCTTGCGCGATTCATGCACTTCTGTCGACGCAATCACCGCGCCGTCATCCAGTCGTCCTTCCATGATTGGCTTAAACGCCGACGGGTCGGCGGAGAACCACAGCGCACCTTCCAGTGCGTAACACACCTTGCCGTCAGCCGCGACCAACGACGTGTATTCCGGTCGACGCCGATTCAGTAGCGTCGTCCATTTCTCGGCGCCTGATTTCAGTTCCACACAGGCGAGTCGGCGTTCACCCTGCACGTACACATGACCGTCCACCACCACCGGGCTCGAACCTTTGTCGGCGCAACCGTGATAGGTCCAAAGTTCCTTCGCGCCGCTGGGCTGAATGCGGTAGCAACGCAAGCCACCACGCCGGCTTCGGCCGTAGGTCACCAACACGTCGGCGCCGTCGAGTTGGGTGAGCACCGGCGTCGCGTTGGTCGCATCGCTGTCCACCCGCCAAAGTTCCTTGCCGGTCCGCGGCCCAAGACAAACCGTGTCGTTACCGCCGGCGTTGACGATGATGTATGACTTGCCCCCATGCCGCCATACGATCGGACTCGTGTGCGTGCCGCGATGGTCTTTCACATCGCCTTCCCAGATGATGCCGCCCTTGTTCGCATCGAGTCCGAAAAGGTGACCACAGTGCGCCACCGCCACGCCGTCCGCGATGGCAAACGACGACATCATGAACTGATCACGAAACTCGCCGGGCAGTTTCGTTTCCCATACCACGTCGCCTGATTTCGCATCAAGGCACCGCGCGACGAATCCCGCACCCAGGAAATACAACTTCTCATCATGCACCGCAATCGTGCCCGACTGCACAAACCGTGTGTAGATCGACTTGATGCTCTTCTTCCAGACCGTCTTGCCGTTGGCAAGATCGATGCAGTAAACCACTTCGGTGAATCGATACGCCTTGCCGCGCGCTTCATCTTCGTCGCGGCGGTTCTTTTCGTACTCTTCGTACTCCTTCGGCGTCAGGTGCCCGCGTTTGTCGGGTGGAATCCACGGATACTTCGGCTTGCCCAATTGTTTGAGCTGCTCGCGCTGATGGGCGAACAGATACACCCGGCCGTTCGACACCACCGGACTGCCCCACCCGCCTTCACGGCCGGAAGGGATCTTCTCACTTTGCCAGATCGGCTTGAGCACACCGTCGGGCTTGACCGCCGTCAGCGCCGGCGATTTCAGATCCACACCGTCCCGATGCGGCCCGCGCCACTGCGACCATTCCCCCTTGGCGATCCAAACCTGGCTCGTCATCGCTGTCAGCACCAACATCCACGTCCAAGTCCTGCCACGCATATTGATTCACTCCACAAAAGGTAGAGTCGTAGTGTACCCGGATCGGCTCGCACGGAGCCAGCGCGGCGGTAAACTGCATTGGCTTCACCTATTCAAAGGGAACAGAAAGGATATTGCATGTCTCGATACGCTTGCCCGTGGATTGCCTGCCTGACACTCGTATTCGCAACGCCGGTTGCATTCTCTCAACGCAATCAATCCAAAGCGCCCACCAACAGCAAGCACTATGACAAGCACGCCTTCAAAGCCAAGGACGGTACAGCCATCGATTGCTGGCTGATGAAACCCGCCAACATCGAAGAAGGAAAAACGTATCCGTTGGTACTCGCCTTGCACGGCCGGGGTGGGAACACGACCGCCGCCACTGTGCTCGGCAGCGCGACGATGCGCCGCAAGTATCCATGCTTCGTGCTCGCGCCGGCATCGACCCGCGCCGGTGTCTGGGCCCTGCCGCGCGACTTCGCCAAACTCAAAGGCAAACAGATGCTGCCGGCGGCGCTGGAAGCGCTGGAGTTCGTCAAAACCAAACATCCGATCGACGCCGACCGCGTCTACGTCACCGGCCAATCGATGGGCGGGTTCGGTTCGTTCGGCGCCATCGCGTTGAGCCCGAAAACGTTTGCGGCAGCGGTACCGATCTGCGGCGGCTGGAGCGCCAAAGACGCCGACAAAATGAAGAACGTGCCCATCTGGGTCTTTCACGGCGACGCCGACAGAACCGTCCCCGTCGAGCGCAGCCGGACGATGATCGAAGCGATCAAGAAGGCAGGCGGGCAACCGAAGTACACTGAATACAAAGGCGTCGGCCACAACAGTTGGTCGAAGGCGTACAACGACGACGAAACGTGGAAGTGGATGTTTGCGCAAACGCGCAAGAAGAAATCCGCGCAGCATCGATAAAGAAAAACCCGGTGACGCTGTGAATCACAGTATCACCGGGTTGAGTTTCATCTGACTGATGTATCACGCGACGCCGATCACTCCGCACCGACCGTTTCGCCCTCTTCCGCATTCGCTTCCGCCTGCTCGGCGAGTACGGCGCGGCGGGAGAGTTTCACGCGGCCCTGGTCATCGATGTTGATGACCTTGACTTCCACTTCGTCGCCGACCTGCACGATGTCCTGCACGTTCTTGACGAAGCCCTCGTCCAGTTCGGAGATGTGGCACAGGCCGTCCTGCCCCGGGGCGACTTCGATGAACGCGCCGAAGTCTTTGATCGTCGCAACCTTGCCGGTGTAGTTCTGGCCGACCTTGAGTTCGGCACACATGGCTTCGATCTGGGCAATCGCTTTTTCGGCTTTGCCGGAACCGACGGCTGAAACAAAGATCGTGCCGTCTTCTTCGATTTCGATTTTGGCGCCGGTGTCTTCCTCGAGGCCACGGATGGTCTTGCCCCCGGGGCCGATGAGCTTGCCGATCTTGTCCGGCGAAATGTGCGTGACGAGCATGCGCGGCGCGTAGTCGCTCAGTTCCTTGCGCGGCTCGGGAATGCAGGCTTCGATCTTGTCAATCAGCGTCAGTCGCGTGGCCTTGGCGAGTTCAAACGTCTTCTTGATCTGTTCGATGTTCAGGCCGCGAATTTTCAGATCGAGCTGAATCGCAGTGATGCCTTCACGTGTGCCGGTGACTTTGAAGTCCATGTCGCCGAAGTGGTCTTCTTCGCCTTGAATGTCGACGAGGTAGACTTCCTGATCGCCTTCACCGACGAGACCGATGCTGATGCCGGCGACGGGCGCCTTGATCGGCACACCGGCGTCCATCATCGCAAGCGTGCCGCCGGTGGCGCTGGCCATCGAAGACGAACCGTTGGATTCCATAATGTCGCTGACCAGACGAACTGTGTACGGGAAATCTTCCACCGCAGGCAACACCGGCGCGAGGGCGCGCTCGGCCAGTTTGCCGTGGCCGATCTCGCGTCGGCCGGGACCGGTGATGCGCTTGGCTTCACCAACGGAGAACGGCGGGAAGTTGTAGTGCAGGTAGAACTTTTCGCTGTATTCATCACCGAGACCGTCGACGATCTGTTCATCTTTGCCGGTGCCAAGCGTGGCCGTGACGATGGACTGCGTTTCACCACGGGTAAACAACGCCGAGCCGTGCGTGCGCGGCAGGATACTCACTTCGCAATCGATCTGGCGCAGGTCAGCGGGCGTGCGACCGTCGCTTCGGCTGCCGTTGAGAATGTTCTGGCGGACGAGCACTTCTTCCACGTCGTGCATCGCGTTTTTGGCGTGCTTGACGTTGTTCTGCCAATTGCGGACCTGGATGTAAGTCGCGTCTTCCCCGGGCTCGGGGTACGCCGAGGCGAGAAAGTTTTTCTTCGCTTCACGGACGGCTTCCTGACGGTCCAGTTTCGTGCCTTCCTTGGTCAGCGCAGCGTGGAGCGGGTCGGTCAACTCAGCGTTGACCTTGTCCAGAATCTCTTGCGGCGGCAGATCCAGATTCGGCTCCATCTTCGGCTTGCCGGCTTTCTCCACCAGTTCGCTGATCAAACCTACCACCTGCTTGATGTGTTGATGGCCGAACTCAATCGCAGCGACCATATCGTCTTCGCCAATCTCGTAAGCGCCGACTTCAATCATGTTCAAGCCGTCTTCGTGACCGCAAAGCAGCAGGTCAAGATCACTGAACTCCGCTTGCGCGGCCGTGGGCATGATGACCAGTTCGCCATCGACACGACCCACGCGGACATTACCGATCGGGCCTTGGAACGGGATCGGGCTGATCGACAGCGCCGCAGCAGCGGCAATACCGGCGAGCACGTCCGGCTCGTTCTGGCCATCGGCAGCCATCACCCAGCACTGAATCTGCACTTCGTCGAAGTAGCCTTTGGGAAACAGCGGCCGAATCGGTCGGTCGATGTTTCGCATCGTCAGAATTTCTTTTTGATTGGGCGCGCCTTCACGTTTGCGGAAGCCGCCGGGGAATTTGCCCGCGGCGCTGAGTTTTTCACGGTAGTCGACGGTCAGCGGGAAAAAGTCAATGCCCGGACGCGGGTCGGCATGGACGGCGGTGCCGAGCACGACTGTTTCACCGTACTGCACGAGCACGGAGCCGGCCGCCTGCTTGGCCACCTTGCCTGTTTCGATCGATAGGGTGCGACCACCGATTTCGGTTTCTACGCGTGTCACCTGCATGTTCAAAATCCTCTGGAATATGGAGATTCCCCATCGCCGTCATTCACAGACCGCCTGCGCATGACTTGTCGTCTGACATTCCAATTTCAGCACATCGATGGAACCGGCCTTGAACAGACCCAGAGAACAGGGAGATTGGTGTTCGAGTCGGGAAGTGTCGGACATTCGCACGAATTTGCGAAGTCCCAACTTCCGGGGGGAACGGCTCGGGCACCAAGCCCTCTGTTGATGGGTCCGCCTTCCTGATCAACGCTGATCAGGTCAGGTCGGGTTTCTTGCCTGTTCCCCAATGGTTGTAGAAACCATTGGGTTGAGCTTCTTGAGGTTTAGTCGGCCAAACGGGCCGAATTGGTCCAAACTGGCCCAGCCGGTTGGAACCAACAAAAAAGGCCTGCCCATGCAGACCTTGATTCAATCTTATTTGCGCAGGCCGAGTTTCTTAATCAGGGCCAGGTAGCTTTCGCGGTTCGTCCGCCGCAGGAAACGGAGCAGGCGATTGCGACGGGAAACCATGCCGAGCAGGCCGCGACGCGACGCGTGATCGTGCTTGTGAGCGGCAAAATGACTGTGCAGGGTGTTGATCCGCTCGGTGAGAATGGCGATCTGCACCTCCGGCGAACCGGTGTCCTTGTCGGAGCGCTGGTTTTCACCGATGACCTGCGATTTCTTTTCGGCCGTAATGCTCATGTCGTTTGCTCGTAACCAATTGTCAAGCCAAGGCTTGCGATAAAAACAAACCCGCTGCGGCACAGAGCCGCCGGGCTGGGAATCGAGGATTTTAGCAATCCGCATCACAGATGGCAAACCGTGTTGCAGGCGTTGGATAGAGCGCATTCGATTCGGGCGGCACTGCGGCCACTCAGATTGGAACAGGGCCGTCCGCGACCAACACGCGCGGCAGCGCTTCGTGATCCGCCAAGACCTGCCCGTTTCGCCAGCCCGCCTTCTTTGCCATTTCCAAGACGGTTTGTTTTTGCGACGCGGCAATCTCCATCACCAATTGCCCCGGCTCTTCGAGTAGCGACGCAAAAACAA
>JANQKH010000073.1 GCA_028281215.1 Phycisphaeraceae bacterium
ACTGCGCATCGCGCAGGACATTCAAAACAAAAACATTGAAGACAGCGGGCGCAGCGCGTTTGCCGACATTCTGCGAACCGAACCGATCGCCATGCCGCGCGGGCAGGGCGTGGTAGGCATCAGCCGCAACGGCCCGGGCCTCGCGGGTTTTCAGGTTGTGCCGGCGCCCTTTGCCGTGCGTTTCAGCCCTGAAGGGACGCTGGTCAGCAGCCTTGACACCAACAGCCGGTTTGCCGTGCTGTACGACGGTGATCTGGACGGTTCATTCGGCAGCGGTCCGGCCGGTCCCGGTTTCGATCCGACGCCGTTCGACCCCGACCTGACCACGGAAAACGCCTATGCGTCCAAATTCGTCGCCAACGAAAGCAAGTACCAGATTTGCAATTGCGACGAATTGCCCACGGTGATCGGCGTGATTGTTTATTCCAAGGCCGACTTTGAAGACGCCGGCGGCAGGCTGCCTGCGACCACGCCGGCACTGGGCTGTGATGACGGCGATTGTGCGAACATCGCCGAGTGGATGTTCGACTACGGCCCCGTTTTGTTTTTCAGCCGGTACACCGGCGCGATCATTCGAAGAAATATTCCTTGACGCATACATGCCGTTGGACCGCGAGTGGGTTTCCTTCCGTCAGGCCCTGAATTGAGAATTCGCCATGAACTTCACGCAAGACCATCCGACCGTGTCACGCCGAACCGCCGCGTTGCGTCGTTCGCATGTCGGCCCGCGCGGCTTTTCGCTTGTCGAAGTGTTGATCGCGCTGGGCGTGTTCGCGATCGGGTTCATCGCCGTCGCCAGCATGTTCCCCGCTGCGATCATGCTTCAAAAGGCGACGATGACCGACCTGGAAACCAAGGTGATCGAACAGAACGCCGCAGCGGTGATCAAAGGCAGAGGCTTGCTGTTTTCGCCGACAAGTTCAGCCCCATTCGATCTCGACCCGACCAACATCACCACGCTTGATCTGATTCCTTTCGAGGGCGGCGCGCCCAATGCCGGCATCACCAAGTGGAGCCTGTCGGACCGTGGTTACCCGTCGTTCATTCCGGATATTGACCGCCGCCGGTTCTTCTGGGTGCCGTTCATTCGCCGCACGTCGGATCCGGACCCGATGAACCCGACCTCGGCGACGCCGGACCCGATGGACCCGGCCGGCAAGGATGACTTTCTGGTGCTGGCGTTCATTCAAAAGCGTGAGCCGGGCAAGAAGTACACCAACGCGGCGACAGACTATTCGCTGATCGCCAACGCCGGCGACGGTGACGATGTGCCCAAGGTGGTGCGCGTCGCGGTGACGCCCGGTTCGGGTCAGTTCACCATCGACGCCGGCGAAACGCAGGAAGCGAAGGATCACTTCGCGGCGTTTGAACCGGGCAACGTGGTGGCGGATAACCGCGGCACGTCGTACGTGATCACGGATGTCAGCGGCCAGACGATTCAGGTCGGCGGCATCGTACCGGTGGACGGTTCGGTGACGCACCTGTGGTACGGCGCGCCGCCGGACGGATCGGAAAACACCTCAACCGTGGCGATTGTGACCCTGGCGGGTCTGGTGATCGAAGTGCCTTGATGGTTTTGGGTGATTTGTGTTTTTTGCGGTTTTCCAAGTGACCGGCTTAGTGGATTCCTTCGAACAGGATTTGAATCATGACGACACATTCCAATCAAAAGGCATTCACGATTGTTGAATTGATCGTCGCGGTCGCGGTGACGGTGTTGATGCTGCTGCTGATCAACACGTTGTTCAACGACACGAGCCGGGCGGTGAGTTCCGGCGTCGGGCTCAGCGACATCATCGGCAACGAACGGGCGATCGTGAATCAGATCAACCGCGATGCGGCCCGCATGCTCGGACCGAACTCGGCTGACCCCAGCGGTCAGGGCGGCGGCATTCTGATCATCACCAACGAGTTGATCTCCGGCGCCGATTACCTGGAGCGCAACTCGAAGAACTTCACCCGGGACGTGCGTGCGGACACCATCATGTGGATCGCCAACCGCACGAGCGATGATGTGCTGACCTTCCAACCCATCGCGCCGGCAACCACGAATTCGTATGACCCGATCGCGCCGGAAAAACTGGACGGCAGCACCGGCAAAGTGCGCATCTACTACGGCCACGGTTTCCGTACGTTGCCCAACGGTACGGGCGGTGCGGCATCCATGACGGACAACGGCGTGGCGAACAAATGGCCGCTTGTGCGGCATGCGTCGTTCTTTGTGCCGCGGGACAACAGCGCTGATCCGGGCGACGACCCGCACTGGCCTCATGACCTGACGCAAGGCGGCTATGTCTATTCCGATTCGGCCGCGTTCAACGGCGCGCTTCAGAATCACTCAGTCGCCGGCGCGACGCTCCGTGACGGTTACACCGACCTGGTTGACATGCAGTATTTCGCCAACGCACCGATCCCCGCCAACGGTGCGATGCTGGGCAACATCATGGGCTCGGGCGCGTTGATTCACGCCCAGTCCGCCGTGACCGTGCCGACCACGGACGCGCAATACAACCCTGAAGCCGTGAAAGTGACTTTCCACGGCACGAATCGCATGCGCGTCAACATCTGGCCTGAGCTTGATGAGACTGATCCGTATCCGCCGCACCTGATTGCTCAGATGCATCCACTGATGGCGACGAACGTCAGCGACTTCATCGTTGAGTTTGCTGCCGACACCGACTTCGACGGCAACATCGACGTCGACGCCAACAACAATCTTGAGTGGTACAGCATCTCGAATCCGCCGAGTTGGACGAACACCCCGACGCGTTGGCATGATCCCGGCAGTGTGGCCGGCGCTTTTGTGTTTCGTCACGACTACAAGGACCACTGGCCTTACATGATTCGGATTCGCTACCGCCTGCACGACCAGCGCTCGTCCATTCAGAGTGAGGATCCGGGCGCGACGGAACTCGGCGGCGGCACGTTTAACGGCAAATGGTTTGAACACATCATCCGTGTGGAGCGCGGTAATTGATGTGCAGCAGTGTTTTGAATTGTTTTGATGAACGATGTTTTGTTTTCGATTTTAAGTTCGATCGTCGATCAGGGATTTGATTGATAACCCGTGTTCCTTTTCCAAGGAGATCACGCCATGACGTATTTCAACCTTTTCAGCAGCCGCACGGCTCGTCGCAACACCGATGTGGGAAGACGGTGTTGCCAGGACGATCGTTCGGCCGCACTCCGGCCGCAAAACGGATTTTCCGCCGGAACGCCTGCCAAGATTCCAGTTGGTGTCATCCCGCTGCGCAGCAGGCAAGGCTCCGCGCTGCTGTTGACGCTGGTCTGCCTGGTCATGATGGTGCTGCTGGGCACAGCCTACGTGCAGGTCGCCCGTGTAGACCGTCGTGCGACGCGACAGATCGTGGGTGTCGACAATATGGCCACGGTGCGCGACGCCGTGCTCGAATACATCGGCGAAGTGCTGAAGAAAGACGTGGTCGGTCCCGGCGCCAATGTGGACGACCCCAGCGACGACACGCTGATGTACAACAACTCCGCGGCCGACTCGTCGCACTTCACCTACCTCAACGGTTACACACCGCTCGGCGGCAACATCATTGAGGGGTATGACTATCCGTACACGAACCGGAACGTGACGTACCCGGTAACTGCGGCAGACGGTTCGCCGCTGGGCGATGCGATTGGCGGCGTACAGGACGATACGTGGCTGGCCGCGGCTGCATTGGAAGAGCGATTCGTCCCTCTGACCGCGTGGACGCACATTTCCAACATGAACGGCGTGTTCCTGCGAATCCCCAAGCAATCAAGCGGTTTCACCTTGCCGCTTGAGTTGAGAACAACGTCGAGCACAACCGTTTCCAATCCTGCATCCGACGGTGGAAGCGACGGTAACGGCGGTTGGACGAACACCACCGGCTTTGTGGTGGGTGGACATAACGGCTCAACCTATATCTTGCAATCCAACGCCAATTCGCTGGACCACAACCATTTTCAGTATGAGCGGCCGGGTATTGATGTCGACAAGGACGGCGTCACCGACTCGCGTCCGACATGGGCGCCCGAACACGTGCGGCAAATCGGTTCCAGCGCCTATGTGGTTTCGTATCGCATTATCGATACGTCGTCCATGATGAACCTGAACGTGGCGACGGGTTATCACGAATCGGCCACGTCACCGAAGAGCACGCCTGGTGACGACCCCGGTCCGACCTACGGGCTCTATCCATCCGACGCGGATTTTCTTCGCATCATCAAGTCGATGGCGACGTATATTCCTATTCCCGGCAGGCCCGCCAATTGGCGTAACGAAGTCAATGCCGTTCACGCCCACCGCAATCTCAACGCATTGCCGTTGCAACCGGGTGTATTGAACCTGAAAGCCGGGGCGGACCAGGATCGAGCAGACTACACGTTTGGCGATCAGTATGGCGCCTGGCACGGTCGTCAAGGCGCAACCACGCCTTGGGGCGCCAAATACCATGGTTATGAAAACTTCAAGTTCGGCGTCGCCAGCGAAATGCGACTGCGCCAGAAGGGCGGGGTTGTGCCATCATCGGGTGAGGATTCACCGCTCGAACTGGCGATGCCTGATGTGCTGCGCATCAATGATGCGGCGGAAAACTTCTACATTGATGCTGACGGTAATACCAACTCCAGCTTAACGGTCAGAGCCGCTTCGCACTGGACGGGTGGCTGGAGGTCCGCTACGGGTGACGGATTGTTTGCATCGGTTCGGCCTTATCCCTCGCTGCGCAACATGTTCACCGTTTACAGCGGAGCGAATGACTACGCACCACGTGTGCTGCATCTTTCGACCGCTGATCCGTCAAGCTATTCGGGCGATGAAGCGGACGACATCTATAAAGTCGATCTGGTTCACCGTCACGTGACCCGGCCGGCAAATAACCCCACGGCACGTATGCAGATGATTCAGGAACGCCTCTACAAGGTGTTCACGGTCGGCAACAAGAACTATCTGAATATGACCGACGCCGAGTGCCAGGAACTTTCCATTCAATGGGCACTGAACATCGTCGACTACTCCGATCCTGACAGCCACCCCTCGAAGTGGCCGCAGGCATTCAACGGGCGTGACTTCTACGGCCTTGAAATCATGCCGTATCTCAAAGAGTTCTATCTCCAGATGGGCTACCTGCTGGAAGACAAGATGGACCTGTCCGATCCGTGCAATCCTCAAGCCGGCACGGACATGATGTACGACACGCTGACGCTGACCGACAACACGCACGCGTTCATCGTTGAAGTCGGCAATCCGTACGACCGTGAAATCGTAGACATGAGCAACTTCCGCGTCA
>JANQKH010000124.1 GCA_028281215.1 Phycisphaeraceae bacterium
TGGTTAAATGCGAAGGATGACGCCGGCGAATTGCGACTGCGTCAGACCACCGATTATGTGCGTGTCGAAATTGAATCGGCGCTGCAACGCAACGTGCCGGTCGTGCCCGTGCTCGTCGGCAACGCGATGATGCCAACCGAGTCGCAACTGCCCGAATCGATCCGCGCGCTGGCGTTTCGCAATGCCGCCGAGGTCCGCGCCGGACGCGACCTCAACGAACACGTTGAACGGCTGGTCCGCGATGTCGGCAAAGTGGCGGGGATTGAACCCGCTCAGCCGGTCGGGCCATCGGGTACGGTTCAGACGGATGAAGCCGAACGTGACGCCACGAGATCCACCGTTCCCTCTGCCGATTCAGATTCCACGTTTGTAACGAACACAACCGACACGCGTGCTACCGCGTCGCCAACGAAATCCAAGACGCCGGTGATTGCGGGCGCGCTCTTGCTTGTGATTGTTGTGGGGCTGGGCATTGCTTTCGCGGCGGGTTTGTTCCAATCCGGCCCTGCCGACGGCCCGCGGTCTTCTGATCAAAAGCCCTATACCGGCCGCGACCAGCTCGCTAAAAAAGACACGGTGAAACCCGACCCGCCACACACCAAAGACGGGCAGAAGCAGGTCCAATTGAAAGACACTGCCGCGAAAGATTCAGCCGTGAAAGATGCACCGGTGAAGGACGCGTCCATCAAAAGCACGGCGACAAAAGATGATTCAAAACAATCTCCGGGCCAGCTTGATCGGTCCAATGCCCGCGAGACCGCCGTGGCCGTCCTCCATGCGTACAAGGCCGAGGATTACAAAGTGCTGGCGACGTTCATCCGCGCCGGCACGAAGAATCCCCAACTTGCGGAAATCGCCGAAACGGGCGAGCGATTCACCGGCAGCGAATTTTTCATGAGCGGCTGGCGCGCTGACGCTGTCAAGTCCTGGACCGGCAACCTTGAGGCGCCCCGTTACGAAAAGCGCGCCTCTGACGCGGGCCTTATCAAAGCCGTTGTCCGCTTCGAACAGAAAAGCCTCAATCCCACCGTCGTAGTCGCGATGTATTTGAAGGATGGCAAATGGGAATTTGAAGACATCGAAAGCCCGCCGGAAATCGTTTACAAACGCATGAGCACGGAATTGCCCAATTGATGTGAACGGAGCAGGGTGCGCATCACTTGTTCAGGTGCGCACGGGGCACGCACGCGCTGTCAGGGCATATGATTCTGCCCAGTGGAAGCTGGCGGGAGCTCTTATTGGGTTTGATAAATGTTTGGTTTTTTGGTATGATGGCCGGTTGATGTCTGAACGCCCATGTCGACATCATTTTTGCCTGCGCGAAGAGCCGCCGGTCCAACTGTTGTTGCGGCTGGGATCAAGTGTGAGGCACGTCAAGCCAAGTGGCGATCCCCCGTCAGAGGGGTAACCCTGAGTCTTTCTCTAAAAGTATGATCAGTTATGAGTTATGACGGTTTTCGGCAACTGGAGGGAGGGGATGGTGTGGCGTGTCAGCCACACACCCTCGGACATGGCCGGACACGATGCCACTCGGTTGGCCGCAGTGCCATAATGATTTCAATCGGAGTGAATCCATGAACCTGTCCGCCCGAACGTTTCTCTTGGTTTCTGTTCCCGTTGTGTTTGCTGTGGCGGCTCTCGCGCAGGCGGATGAGCCCCGGGTGATCGAACTCTGGCCGGCCGGCGTGCCGGGCGCGCCGGTGAATGCGCCGGCGGAGCAGGTCCACGAGCGCGGCAGTGCGGCAAAGCCGAACCGGCGGATTAGCCAGGTGCATCAGCCGACGATCACCGTCTATCTTCCAGCAAAAGAGAAGGCGAACGGCACAGCGGTCGTGATCTGCCCCGGCGGCGGGTATGCCGGCTTGGCGATCGATCACGAAGGCCACGACATCGCGCGGTGGTTCAACGAGATCGGCGTCGCCGGTGTGGTGCTCAAGTATCGTCTGCCTCGGCCGAAGGGGCACGTGTACGGTCGACACGCGCCGCTCATGGATGTGCAACGCGCCATCCGCCTGACACGGCATCACGCCAAGGATTGGAAGATCCAGCCCGACCGCATCGGCGTGATGGGCTTTAGTGCGGGTGGACATTTGGCGTCAACCGCCGCCACGCACTTTGAAAGAAAAGATATCCCGCCCGGCACGGAGGATGCGATCAGCAAGGTCAACGCCCGGCCTGATTTTGCCGTGTTGCTCTATCCGGTGATCTCGTTCCAACCCGATATCGGGCACGGCGGATCGCGCAACAATTTACTCGGCGCGCAACCGACGAAAGAACTGGTCGACCGTTACTCGAATGAATTGCAGGTGAGCAAACAGACGCCCCCGACCTTTCTCGTGCATACCTCGGATGACTTTGTGAAAGTGCAGAACAGCATTCGTTTTTATGAAGCGTGTAAGAAACACAAGGTGTCGGCGGAGATGCACATCTTCGAAAAAGGCGGGCACGGGTACAGCATGAAGCTAAAAGGCAAACCGGTGTCGGTCTGGCCGACGCTGATGAAGAACTGGATGGGATTGCACGGTTGGCTGGAGTGATGGAAGGGCGGACATGATCCTCAATGGCAAGCATACAACAAGCAGTTGGACAGACATTCTTGTCTGTCATTCGGCGAAGCCGAAAGCGGATTTGTGTTGGACATTCGCCGTCGATGTTGTGCGAAGACGAGCCTTTGGCTCGTGGCAGACAGGAATGTCTGCCCTACTTTATCGATTCATCATGCGGACCAAGCGACATCGCGGGAAACCGAACATTCCATCGCAAGGCAGCGAGGCGCATGACCACGACCACCACGATGCCGGCCGACACCGCCACGATGCCCGGCGCATCGGTCAGGTTGATCAGCAGGTACACCCACGCACCTGCAAAGGAACAGGTGGCGTGCAAGGGTGCAGGTCGGAACAAGCTTGGAATCTCGTTGCAGATCACCTCGCCGATCACGCCGCCGAACGTACCGGTGATGACGCCGAGCAGAGACGCGATGAACATCGAGTGCCCCTGATCGATGGCGTAGCTGGCGCCGACGATGCTGAACAGGCCGAGGCCCAGCGCATCGGGCAGCGGCAGCAGTTTTTCGATTTTGAGCAACTGCCGCGGGAGGATGGATCCGACGACCGCCAAGGCGAAGACGATGACGGCGTAGTGATCGTGTTCGATCCAGAACAGTTTGGGCCGATCGAGGAACAGGTCGCGCAGCGTGCCGCCGCCGAACGCCACGGCAAACGCAATCGCCAGCACGCCGACCACGTCGAACTGTTTGCGGGCGGCGAGCAGGATGCCATAGATCGCCGAGGCGACGACGGCGGAACATTCAATGGCGTTAAGCATGGCGGCATGGTTGGCGGCAAAGGCGATCACGTCAAGCAGATGAAAGGCATCGAATGAAAACCCTTCAGGTCAAAACCAAACAGCGTGATCAGATGATCGAAATCACCGGACAGGTGCAGGCTGTTGTACGCGAAGCGGGGGTGGATCGTGGCGCCGTTACGGTCTTCGTGCCGCACACCACCGCAGGGATTACGATCAATGAGAACGCCGACCCCGATGTGGTGCATGACTTTCTGATGCAACTTGATGAGATGGTGCCGTGGAATCAACCCTTCTATCTTCACGGTGAAGGCAACAGCGCATCGCACGTCAAAGCGTCGATGATGGGTTCCAGCGTGACGGTGATCATCGAAGGCGGTCAACTCCAACTCGGCACGTGGCAGGGCATCTGGTTTTGCGAATTCGATGGGCCGCGCACGAGAAAAGTGTGGGTGCGATTGGATGAAGCTTAGCGCACCGCACCACTAAACGGAGATTCACATTCAGGGGCCTGAATCGAAGACATTCAGATGCATCAACCTTCGACAACAACTTCTTCCATCACGTCTCCCTGTTGGATGGCATCGACCACGTCCTGGCCTTCGGTTACCTTGCCGAAGACGGAGTGTTTGCCGTCGAGCCAGTCGGTTTTGACGTGGGTGATGAAGAACTGGGAGCCGTTGGTGTTGGGGCCGGAGTTGGCCATGGAGAGCACGCCGGGGCCGTCGTGGGTGAGTTCGGGATGGAATTCATCCTCAAATTTGTATCCGGGGCCGCCGGTGCCGTCGCCTTTGGGGCAGCCTGCCTGGACCATGAAGTCGGCGATGACGCGGTGGAATTTCAGGCCGTTGTAAAAGCCGTCGTTCGCGAGCTTTTCAAAGTTCGCGACGGTTTTTGGGGTCTTGTCGTCATGCAGTTGCAGCTTGATCGTGCCGCGATTGGTTTTGATGGTAGCGGTTTTCATGGGGACTCCGTGATGCAAAAACGCGAAACAGCTTGGAGTCTAGCACATCTGGCGGACGAGGCGCGCCGGCTACAAAATACGCCCGCCACCATCGGTCGCGGGCGTTGGGCGGCGATGTTTGTAAGTGAAAGATCAGAAGAGTCGCGACTCGGCCGAGTCGTTGCCGTGAAACGCACCGGTGGTTTCGTTGTAGTACCAGTCGCTGGTGCCGATCGCGCCGGAGCCGATGGTCTTGGTGCCGGTCTTTGGGTTGACCGGGAACTCCATGATGTACGGTCCGAACGAACCGGGGGTGTTGGCGGGTACGACGACACCGTTAATGTTGGTTTCACCGGTGAGTTGCGCTTCGAGATTGGCCAGCGTTGGATACATGTTGTTGTGGTGATTCTTGTAGATTTCGAGTTGGACGCGTACGCGATGGATGGTGGTCTTCATCGTGTTGTCGCGGGTTTCAGACGCAGCGCTGGTGAACTGCGGCACAACGATGGCCGCGAGGACGCCGAGGATCACCACCACCACAAGGATCTCCACGAGCGTGAAACCAGTTCGGCGAATCTGAAGTTGGCTTGGCATGCGCAGTTCCTTTTGGCGATGGATGCGTGGGCGACTTCGCGGACCGTTGGCGCACGAGTCATGAAATGTTATCGGCGATGCGGCTTATCAGTTGAGGGATTGCGGATTGATCCAAGCGATTTCGAAGGGACACGACAGCTTGTAGTAACTGTTCCGATCATGACGGACAAGGTCTGTTGCACCACCGCGCATGCCCGAATCACAGTTCGCGCGGAATTCACACTTGGTTGTGCGATACCTGTGTCCTATAATCACGGAAGTGCATGTTTCAGTTTTACGGAGTGCAATGATGAAACGGACTTCATACCAGCCGGGCGAACCCGTTGTCTGTTGCGTCACCAAGCGCAGTTCGAAACCGGGTCCAAGAGCGAAGAATGTGCGTCCCGATCCGAATGGGGACGGTTATACCTATCAGGTCGACAAACTCTGGTTGGTCGAAGACCAGGTGGACGACGAAGTCATTCTTCTGACGCGGCGCGGCAAGCGCCATGTGGTCCGCGAAGACAACCCCATGCTGCGACGTCCCCGTCTGCTCGAGCGCATTTTGTTTCGCTCAAGGTTTCCGCGCATGGCCGGTTGAATTACCGTTCGCGGTGCGAGGGGGCGCCGGGGTCGGCGCATGACGCCTGGGCGATCGCCACAGTTTGGCCGGCGGATTCGGAATCTTCGAGTGAGTCGTTTGCCGTGGTGGGTTGGCTGATCCACGCCAGATGTTTGGCCAGTTGGTCAACGCTTCTGGACCACGGTCGCGTGAGGGCGTGGCGGCGGCAGTCTTCGGGGTTCAGGTCCAGCGCGGCGGTGGCGGCGGCGGCCAGATCCTGGTCGAGAATGCCGGTCACGCCATGTTCCACCACATCTTTCGGGCCGGTGACCGGAAACGCCGCGATCGGCACACCACTGGCCATCGCTTCGAGCATCACCAGCCCGAAGGTATCGGTCACACTGGGAAAGACGGACACATCCGCAGCCGCAACGTGCTTGGCCATTTCCTCGGTTTCGAGGAACCCTTTGAAAACCACCTTCGGGAAACGCTTGCGGAGCGACTTGAGCGCCGGGCCTTTTCCGATGACGACCTTGGTGCCGGGCAGTTCGAGTTTCAAAAACGCCGGCAGGTTTTTTTCCAGGGCAACGCGACCGGCGCAAACAAAGATCGGGCGCGGCAGATCCAGGAACGCCTTGTCGCGCGGGCGGAACATGTCACTGTCCACGCCGCGCGACCAGAGTTCGACGTGTTCAAAGTTACGCTCGACCAGCCGTTCGATCATCGATTCAGTCGGCGCCAATGTGGCGACCGCCGGCGCGTGGAACTGGCGAAAGATGGGATAGCTCCACGCCAACGGCATGCGGAAGTAACGCTTGAAGTATTCGGGGAACTGCGAATGGTAAGACGTGGTAAACGGCAACGCGTGAGCAAGGCAATACTTTCGGGCAGCGCGGCCGATTGGTCCCTCCGTGGCGATGTGAATCGCGTCCGGAGCAAACTCATCGAGCATGCGCCGAACCTTGCGCGATGGAAACAACGCGATCGGCACATCGGGGTAACGCGGAGCGGGCACACTGCGGAACAAGCCGGGATGGATCACCATGAACGTGTGACCGCGCTGCTCGAGTTCCCGAATCATCCAACCCCAGGTTGTGACCACACCGTTGACCTGTGGGGGCCAGGCTTCGGTGATCAAGGCGATCTTCATGGGCAAGGTCTGTTCAATAAGGTTGGGTCGGCGGGATGCAGCCGATTGCAAGATGCCATTGCGCAACGATCAGCTATTCATGTGCGTCGCAACGCGTCATGCCATCGATGTTGTTTTAGCGGCCGACGTAGTCTGGTTGAACGATTTGGGATGGATCGCGTCGCCGCGCACGTTCCACAAGGCGTCGGTGATCGATTCCCAACTGGCTTGCCTGGCGGTTTGCATCGCGGCGTCGCGATATTTTTCGAGGATGCCGGCATTGGTGATGAAAGTGGTCATCGCTTCAACCAGTTCCCCGGGCACATCGGTGTTGACCGCCACACCGCCGCCGTACCGGGCGACCGTTTCCGCCGGTCCGCCCTGATTGGAGACGATCGCCGGAAGTCCGCTGGCCATCGCTTCGAGTACGACGTTGCCGAATGTGTCGGTGGTGCTGGGGAAGACAAACGCATCAGCGCTGGCGTATGCACGGGCCAGGTCATCGCCAGCGAGGAAGCCGGTGAATCGAATGTGACCGCACGCGTACTGTTGGCTGAGCGATTCACGCAACGGCCCGTCGCCGACCATGACCAACTGAACATCGGATTGGCGCTGGCGCAGTTGCTCAAACGAGGCAAGCAGCACCTCCACATTCTTCTCGCTGGAGATGCGGCCGGTGTAAATAAAAGTGAACGGCCGCGAACCATCGTCAAGCTTCCAGTGTGCTTCGTCGCCTCTGGCGGGGTTGAAGTGTTCGGTGTCCACGCCGCGCCCGATCACGTGAAGCTTCGCGGGATTGAATCCGCGGTCCATCAAGTTGCGCTTGTACGCTTGGCTGGGCACGATGATGGTGTCCATCTGATCGTAGAACCATGTCATGTATTTCCACGCCAGGCCTTCCATCGATTCGTCGTCAGAAAGTTGCCGTACGTAGCGAGGGAAGTCGGTGTGATAGATACCGGTGATGCGCAAGCCGAGCAGATTCGCCGCCATCAGTGCGGTCAGTCCGACCGGGCCCGGCGTGGAAATGATCAATTCGCTGAAACGTTGTCGCTCCAGAAAATCAAGCATATCGAGAAACGGTGGAAAGGCCAGCTTCTGCGATTCATACTCAGGCAGCGCGAACTCGCCGACCGGTTCAAAGTTGCGCACGTTGAAGCGCTGATCGCCTTCCCAGTCGGCGACGCTGGTCAACACGGTCAACGGCATGTCGCGGCGGCGGGCGATCTGGGCGATCGAACGAATCGTGCGCGTCACGCCGTTGACGTCGGTGATGGTATCGGTCGCCCATGCTTTGCGGTTACTACGTTGTTCGAGATGGCCGGCGATGCGGAAGT
>JANQKH010000129.1 GCA_028281215.1 Phycisphaeraceae bacterium
TTGGCGACCGAATCCAAATGCAGCCGGGTGATCGCACGGACGGAGGCCGTGTCCAACGTGCGGTAGTGCATGACGGCGTCAAGGCGGTTGAAGAACTCAGGTCGAAAGTAACCCAGCACCTCGGATTGGGCGTCAATGGTCTTCTCACGCGAGAAACCGAACGGACCAGACACATCGCCGGCGATGTTCGATGTCATCAGGATGAAGCAACACCGGAAATCGGTGACCCGGCCGTAGGTGTCCACCAATCGGCCCTCATCAAGCACGCCGAGCAACAGATCGAACACTTCGGGCGACGCCTTTTCGATCTCGTCGAGCAACAACACATTGAACGGCTGCCGTCGAACACGTTGTAAAAAGTCACTGGGCTGACCGCCGGGTTTCGTGGTCAATCGTTCGACCGCGCCGAACGATGCGTATTCGCTCATGTCCAGCCGAATGAGCCTGTCCTTTTCGGGATGATGCGGGAAGAGGAAGTCGGCCAGCGCCTTGGCGGACTCGGTTTTACCGACGCCGGTGGGACCACACAACAATACGACGCCGATTGGTCGGCTGGTGTCGTTCATCGCGGATTTGAAAGTCGTCACAAGGTCAGCGAGCAATACACAAGGCGGCTCTTGCCCGATCACGCGCGCGGTGAAAAAGTCGAGCAGGTATTGGTGTTCCAGCGGCCTGTCATCGCGCAGCAGAATGTCAGGCAGCCCGGTCAGCGCGGCGAAGCGATCGAGCACAATGTCGTTGTCGACGCTTTGCTCCAAAGTCCGGGCAAACGTAAAGGCTTCGCGCATGAGCAGGAACGCCCGGCCGGGAAATTCCTGGTGCGGCAGGAACCGTCGAAACAGGCGATACACCAACTCCGGCGCCAACGGATCAAACGGCGTGTTGAACTGCTCGCTGAACAGTTTCGCCTGCCGATCGAGCACGTCCAAACAGGTCGCGCGAGGCCACGGCTCTAAACGAATGATGTGCAGTTGACTGACCAGGGACGGCAGCAACCGTCGGCACGCATCCAGTTGCTCTTCGGTCGCTTCGGCGACGAAACGGATGTCGCCGTGCTCGATGTAAGGCGTGAAAAAAGCGGCGACACTTTGCGACGGTTCCCCACCGACGCGCACCAGTTCCAGCAGGTCATCGATGCAAATCACGCCGTCAACCCGCGCCAACTCATCCACCATTTCCTCGCAACGCTGTTCCCATTGGCCGAGGTATTTCATGCCGGCGATGAGGCGGCCGGCGCCGGTGCGCCAATAGCGTTGGGCCGCGCGCTGCGTGACCCCTTCCAATTTTTCATTGCGCCGAACCTGAGCGGCGGCGGCGTTGATGACCGCCGACTTGCCGATGCCTGGCGGCCCGACCACGAGCACGCTCGCCCGCTCGGACTCAAGCGCGTGAACCAAGGCGCCCACTTCGTTGTCGCGCGACCAGGCGGTCGCCCCCGAACCGCGGCGCAGGATCGGTTCCGCCACCGCCGACAGCGCCGGTAGATGCCACTCAGCGGCGCGGGATCGCTCGCGCAGTTCGGCGCGGACGGCGATGGTGTCCATCGTGAGCGTATCCGGGCGAAGCAAGCGCCCCAGAGCGCGCGTGTCAATCCCCTTGAGATGCTGCTGCACATACTGCTTGACGAGTTGTTTCAGATCATCGCTGGTCGTGTAGTCGAACGAGATTTGAAGCGTGGGGATGTAACAGGTCATCGCATCTTCATCGCGCGTGGCGTTCACGCAGGCGACCTGCATTGCGACGGTGTCCGGGAAGGTGATCGTTCGGTCTTCCAACTCACACTCCGGCCGAACGTCCACGCGAATGGTGGTCGGCTTCGGATCGGTGATGTCGGACTCAGGCAGCCAATGTTCTTTTTTCGCGCGCCATTGCATCAGGTCGCGCAGTTGCTCGTGTGTTTGCCGCGGTGAGTCGGCGATCGCCGTCGGCCAGTCGCCTGGGTAGTCGAACGCATCGAGCAGCACCGTCGTGGTGGAGCCGTCCGGGTTGGACCAGGAAGCGGTGTGGTATCGTCGTGTGGCCATCAGTGTGGATCCCCCGTTGGCTTGACGCCCTCGTTCACTTCCGCCGGAAGCGGCAATTGCGAGAGCGCAAAAGTCATCAGATCGACCGGGCCATACACCGTGCGGGTCATCAGTCCGGTGCGTAGGTCGATAGTGGTACGTTGCGGCGAGACGATGCGATGGATGGGCTGAAATGGAAACGGTCGATCGTCGAGTAACGTTCGGCCGTGAAGCAAAGCATCGCGCCAATCTTGTTCCTGTTGGGCGATCACACCCGGCGCATCGGTCGGCGTTTGACAGCGCATCGCGATCGCTTGAATCGGTGACAGTTGTCCATTCGGATTGATGCACAGATGCGTACCGGCTTCCACTTCCGCCAATCGCGCGCTGCCGAGTCCGACAAGAAACAACACGCCGGCTTGATCCTCACCTTCGGCTTTGATGTCATGCCAACTCGCATCCAGGCCCCAGGGAAGGTCAAACGATTGGGCCATCAGTTGGCCGAGTTCCTGCACCACACAGCCCGTGGTCGGCGCTAAGCATCGGAAGTAAAGCGCGATCGATTCCTCGCGCTGATCCACACCCTGCTGCACAGCGGCGCTGACCGCTTCGAGCCAAACAATCTGCGCGTAGAGATCGATCCATTCACCGGCAATGGCACCGTCCTCGCTTTCATCCAGTCGCTGGACGAGTTCTTTCACGTAGAAGTCCGGCTCCTCGGCGGCGAGCAAGTCGCCCCACACGTCGGGTGGTGCGGCGCGCCATTGCACGTGCTGTTTGGCCGGCTGGTTCGGCCGCGCCTTGATCGGACGATGTCCGTGCTGGCCGGGCATGAATCGGTTGCGCATCGGCCTGTCATCAGAAGCCGTGAGAAAACTCGCCTTCCGCCGCGTGTCCTGGATCTCTTCGCGCAGCGACAGGTAGCCGAGTTGTTTCGGGTCAAGCGTGCCGCCGGTGAAATCAGCAGGCGCGTCGACGGAACTTTCGATGCGCTGAAGCGCTGCATTCACCCGTGCGAGCAAGTCGCCGCGGTTCATGCCGATGAACGGTTGTGGTGGCCAGTTCACGCGCGTCGCCGGCTGCAACGCGGTGGTCACGACTTCCAGCCGGCGTTTCCCGCGAAAGACGTCGATCAACACGGACGCTTGGCTGGGCATCGCCGCGAGCCGAGCAGCAATCGGGCGCGTCAGTTGGCGCTCGAGGGCGCGACGCATCGCGCGGGCGCCGAACTGTTCATCGTAACCCTGGTCGATGACAAATTCGGTCGCGGACGGATCGACGCGCAATACCGATCGCCGGCGTTGAAGGCCTTCGCGTTGCAGAATGTCGCGCGTCAGAATCTCGGCGACCTTGCTGGCATCGTCGCGCGCCAGCGGTTGGAACGGCACGATGCGATCAAACCGGTTGAACATCTCCGGCCGAAAGAACTTACGCGCCGCATCGACAAACACATCATCGCGCGACGCCGGCTTCTTGTCGTGCGGGCGAAACCCCAATTGCTGCGACGATTCACGTACGCCGAGGTTCGACGTGAGAATGACAATCGCGTTGGTGAAGTCGGCGGTGCGGCCGACGGCATCGGTCAGCCGCCCTTCACCCAACACCTGTAGCAGCAAGTCGTGCACGTCCGGGTGCGCCTTTTCGATCTCGTCGAACAAAACAACGGCGAACGGCTGGCGGCGCATGGCGGCTGTGAGTTGCCCGTCGGGTTCGTGGAATGTCCCGATCAGCCGCGCGACGGCTTGTCCATCGTTAAAACTGTTCATGTCGAACCGCAGCAACCGGTCGGCATGGCCGTAGAGAAACGTCGCGAGCGACTTGGCGCTTTGCGTTTTGCCGACGCCGGTCGGACCGAGGAAAAGCAACGACCCGAGCGGCCGGCGCGGATCACCAAGCCGGGCTTTACCGATACACACCACATCGGCCATCGCGCGCAGCGCCTGCTCCTGCCCGACCACGCGTTTGCCAAGCGATTCGACGATCGTCTGCCGCATCAGCTTGCGCTGTTCATCGACGTACGAACGAGGCAGACCGCTTCGCTCGTGAAACACATCGATCACATTTTTCCGCCCGACATCCTTGTGTTTGAACTTCGCGGCGATCTGTCCGACCAGGTCCGCCGCCTTGCCGGGGAAGCTGCTTTCGCGAACGTATCGCCGGGCCAGGTCAACGACAGCCGGCAACACCTCCACGTCAAACTGACATCGCTGATGATCTTCCAGCGTGCGCATGTGCGACACGAGCATCCGCCGCGTGGTGGGCAGGTCCGGCTCTTCCACCGGCAACACGTGAAACAGATCCGCCATGCCGCGGTCCATCTCGCGCAACACCCGCAGCGCTTCCGGCGTGATCTCCGCGACCAGCCGAACGTCGCGGCGCTCTACAAACGGCTTGATCACACGGGCAACGTTCAGGTCCGACTGCGACGTTTGACCCGCGTAAAACATGCCGACCAGATCATCCGTCAGCAGAATGTGATCCTGTTTCTTCGCATGCTTGAGAATGTTGATCAGGCGTTCTTCCCACTGCCCGACGTAACTCATGCCAGAGATCAGGCGCTGTGGCGAGATGAGCCACGTGTTGTGTTTGTCCGACTGCTTGACCGATCGCTTTTGAAAAACATACTCGTGCATCAACGTGGTTTTGCCGACGCCGGGCGGACCGGTCAGCAGGATCGAAGGCCGATCCTCGCGTTCGAGCAGTTGGGTCAACTCGGCGACTTCGGCGTCACGGTAACTGGCGCGGTTCAAGCCGTCGGGGTACATGCGATCGATGCACCGGCCGACACGGTTCAATTCATCGACGCCCGCACCGACTTTCGACCCGCCAAAAATCTCCGCTAGATCGAGCCGCTGCCGATCGAGCGATTGCGTGCCGGTCATGTTCACGCTGATGGATGATGTCCACGCCCGGCCTTGCAATCCACAAGGCATTGGTTCGTTTTCTTTCTCGCGTCGACGGGCCTCGGCTTCCAACACCTGCGTGGCGCGCGAGGCGATGGTTTGTCCGCGCGGCACCACGAACCACAAGTCGGGCAGTTCCGTTACGAACGCCCAGTGCACATCGTTCACATGAAACGCCACCGCCAACCACCGGCCGCGCACCGTCTGCCGGCGAAGTTCCAACTGCGCGCGAACCGTCACCGGTTGCAACGGCGGGTTCATCAACAATCGAACCAGCGGCCGATGATCCGCGTCGCGCGACAACGTGTTGAGCTGTTCGCGCAAGTCACTGCCCAAACGATTGAGCACGCGGTCCAACCGCTCACCCGACCGGGTCGTGTCACCCATGAACAGCGGCCTGACCCGGAACACTTGTGATGACTCCGCCTTGACCTGTTCGACCAGAATGGGAATCTCCACTTTCATGCGTCGATCATTTCCTTCAGCAACTTCTCGCGAGCTTGCGAGATCAACGAAGGCAACGTGGCCGCGCAGCGATCCAGCGACCAGCCCGTGCGCTTGCTGAGCACTTTGTCATCCACTGTCGCACTGCGGCCGTCGTACACGCGGCGAATCTCACCTTCCTCAAGAAGAAAGTCCAAGACGCAATCCACACCGGATGGCGGTTCATACTGATCCAATCCGCACCCATCGACGTGCACCAGGCACGCCTGCACGCGCCGGCTCTTGGAACGAAACTTATGCACCCCGACCTCCGCGCTGAACAATGCCGCGACGTAAGGCCCGCGCACACGCAACACGATGCCGATATCCCTTTCACCGCCGAATGCGGGCAACGCCGCCATAACCGGCGCGGTCGCGCTGCGCCATACCACTTGATCACCACGCTCAAATTCCGTCGGCCGCTTCTCCCCGGCTGCCTTACTCATCAAGCGCAACGCCACACCGTCCGCCGGCCGCTTGTCTTTGCCCACCGTCCAGGTGAACACGCGCGCCGACTCCACCGTTGCCCCCTCGGCGCGCGCGGCGGCCACATATGACTCAATGAGCGTTCCGATCGGCATCGCGGCGTCGGCATACAGGCCGATCAAGACTTCGTTCGCCGCGCGAAACCGTCGGCAATAAACGTCCAAAAGCGTCGACCGCCAAGCGTCGTGCACCGTTTCGTAAGTCTCGGCTTCCACTGCACCAACCGCATCCACGCCGTTATACAGTTGCATCGCCAGCGCATCTTCGTTCGACTGAATCCGATCTTTGCAACGATGGATCTGGTCCAACAACGCTTCCAGCCGCGGCAACGCCTTGAGCAACGGATCATACTGCGACGTCTTTTTCTTCCGCCGAAGCGTGTACTGTTGCAAACGGTGAAGCCGCTCACGTTCGTTCCGTAACTCAAGGACGGCCGAGCATCCAACAAACCGTTGCACCAACCGTCGAAGCCGCGTCACTTCTTCCAGCCGATGCACGATCGGTGACGACGCACGGCTCGGCGTTCCTTCCGCACTCCCGCGCGGCACAGCTCGCACATCGACATTCAATGCGCCGTCCTGCATCACCGTTTGCGCCACCAGCGGCGTGTCATTGCCGAACTTGTTGATCCGGTCGGCCAGCGGTGCAAGGATCAACTGTTCGGTGGTGCGCTGAATGGGCCGCGCGCCGAGGTTGATGTCGTAGCCTTGTTCGACCAGGTGATCGATCGCGGCGTCATCGACATGCAATTCCACGCCGCGCATCGCCAGCCCGTCGCGCCGCCGCACGCCGTCCAGTTCGCGCACCACAATCGCGCGCACCTGCTCACGACTCAACGGCTGAAAGGGGACCGTGCGATCGATACGGTTGAACAGCTCCGGCCGCAAATGATCACGCACCGCCTCGATGAAATGTTCATCGTGCCCCGCCTGCCCGCCCGGCGAAAAGCCGAACCCGTCTGTCCGCCACGAAGCTGCACCGAGGTTGGACGTCATGATGATCACC
>JANQKH010000131.1 GCA_028281215.1 Phycisphaeraceae bacterium
TACGGCTGGATTTTTCGATCGTCGACAAGTCTTCCGCCGCGCCTTCGAGCACCACGTCGCCGTCGATCGAAAGTTTGAACGTGCCACGCCCAGCGACGGAAAAGTAATACCGACCGCGCAGACCGATGTTGATGAACCCAGTCATCTTCGCTTTTAGTTTCGTGTCACCTTCCAGGAATGGCGTCGGGCTCTGGGCTTGCGGCACATACAGTGCGATCTGCCGTGCGATGCGCACGTCGGTCTTGCCGTTAGCGGTAATGGCCTGCACGATGCCGGGGCGGTTGGCGGGTTCGGTTTCGTCTTGAGCCTGAACGGACTGAGGAGCGACGGAGAATCCAAGCAACAGCAACGAAACGACACAGGTGAACAGCCGGCAACTGTTGACATCGGTGTACCATTTCTTCGAGGCAACAGATCGATTCAGCATCAGGGCGTTCCTGTTCCATTGTTGGGGCGGGGATGATCCACCCTGCGTTCCATGCATTGGCATACAAACCGCCAGAAGCATGCGCTTGCATTATCGATACGAATCCAAGCACCATAGTTTAGTCGGTCCCGCAATCGATGCAGTCCGTGCAGGGCGTCAAATCAATCGCGTGTGACGACATTCCATCTACAATGCAACCATGCCCGGATGGTTTTACAAGGCAGGCAAAACGACACGATCGGTCGGCCGCAAGGGCCGATGGGTCTGGCAGAACATGGCTGGCAGCGAGGAGGACCAAATCAAGGCGGAGTACGCCGCAGGCATCGACCTGGCCAAAGAATTCGAGACCGAAGCCCCGATTCTAACCGACGACGTGGCCGCGAAAATGGTCAACCAGATCAGCAGCCACATGGTTCAGTTCCTCAAAAACAAACATCGAAAGTTCCGCTTTCGCGTGGTGTTGTTACCGGAACCGAACGCGTTCGCCCTGCCGGGCGGGTTTATCTTCGTGACACGGGCGCTGCTGGAACTGTGCGGCGTGCCACCGCTGCCGCAACTTCCGGAATCCACCAAGCAGGAACTGCTCGCGGTTGCGAAACACCATGGCATCGAAACCGGCGCGGTGACCGAAGACGATCCCGTCGCCGCACAAAAGTCGATGGAGCGGGCGATTATCAAAGCCGTCGGTCAGCCCGCCGCGGCGCAACCGACACCCACAATTCCCCCGCAAGCATTCGACGAAGTCGCGTTCATCCTCGGCCACGAAATGGCGCACGTGATGCGCGGCCACGCGATGGCGCGCATGGTCAACTCCACCGTCGTCAATGCCGCCACCCAAACCGTCGCGAAGGCGGCGGCGATCGGTGGCCTGATGGGCCGTGTGCTCTTCGGCGCGGGCTCCAAGTTTCTGCACAGTGCATACTCGCAGGATCAGGAACTGGAAGCCGATGAACTGGGCGCCCGCCTATCCGCCGCGAGCGGCTACGATCCTCGCGCCGCGTTGAGCATGTTGCGAAGACTTGAACAGGTCAGCGGCGGCGACAGCCCGATCGACCTGGACGCCTACTTCTCGACGCACCCGCCATTTGATGTGCGGATCAGAGCGTTGGATCGTTTGATCAAGACATGATGTAGATGAATTTGACATATGATTTCTTGTTATAGAAAAGCCTCACACAGACCGCACTCGCCAAGAAACTCGGCATGCTGCAGGCGCAAATCTCGCGCATTGAGAACAACCCCGACAGCACGAAGCTCGCCACACTCAAAAAGATCCCTAGGGCGCTGAAGGTGGATCTTTCAAAGCTGGTGGGATGAGTCGCGTGGAAAGCACGTCTTCGGTTTGAGCGTAGCTATTCTGGGCCACTACACCTTATCTTTGCAAAGTGTGGAACGTCGCCTGCTTATCGTCCAGGCTGTTCAGCCCTTCTGCAGCACCGGCAGTGCGATCGACTTGCCGTCTTTGCTGTAGCTGAGCGTGTCCATCGGGCAGACGCTCACGCAGATGCCGCAGCCAATGCAACTCGATGTGGCGTTATCCAACGATTCCTGTTTGAGCGCGTACTGCATAACATCGATCCCCACCTGGCAATTACGCGAGCATTCGTTGCAGGCGATGCACTTGTCGTTGGCGACAATGTGAAAACGGGACCAGCCCAGTTTGGTGAAAAACTTCGACTTGATGTGCATCAATTTGGCAAGCGGGCACCAATACCGGCACCACACTTTGCCGCCGAGGAATGGATACAGCGTGACCGGCAGGATGCCGACCAGCCAGACATCGGCGAACACCTTGTAAAGATAAACACCCGTTTCCGCCGGCTTGGTGAACAGCGACACGGTGTCCTTTAACAACATCGCACCGGTCACGAGCACGGCAAAAATGAGCACGAATGAACCCATCCATTCCCAACGAATGCTGGCTTTGCCTTTCGGCGCCAGATGCCGCCAGCGATCGCCGAACGTTTCCGCCAACCCACCGCAGCCGCAAATCCATGAGCAGTATCGTTTGCCGTGAAACAGCACAAAGATCGGGATCACCACGAACGTAAGCAGCACACCCCACACCACCCAGATTTGATGCGGGTCGTAGAACCATGTGTAGAAGAACAGCGGCCACGCGTACACGATGCCGTAACTGCGCCACGCCTGGTCGGCAAACTGCGGATCGTTCGCCAGCGATTCGCCGACCCACTGGTACTGCACCGCCCACTGAAAGAGGAACTCCGGCACGATGAAAAAGAAGAACCACTGAAAACCAATGAGGCAAACGTACCGTGCAATTTGAAGTTTGTCCCGCCGATCGAACCCCCAACGCTTGAGCGCCTGAATGCCAAAGACCGTCATCAGCCCGGTGTAGATCACGGTGTACCAGAATGACCAGGGTCGATTGGCGATGGAGAGTGTGTCATACCCCCACCCGCCATAGGGCCAGAACTCCGTACCGCTGCCGTATTTGATACCGTAAATCGAATACCAGATGAGAAAGCTGACGCCGAGCCACGCCCAGCGGTCGCCTTTCATACCGAACCGCACGAGGAACCCGACAGCAGTGAGCGCAAGGACGCCGCCGATCCACGCGGGAATCGCGCTCAAATCCACGCCCACCGCCTGCGGCTTCGCCACATCCACAAAGTGCTCCGCTGCGAGTAGTGGGCCAAAGAACCACAGGCCGATCATCGTCAGCAAGGTGAGCGCCGTCGCGCGGAGCAGGCTGCCTTCCCATTCGTTTTCCAGTTTGACACCCAGCGATTTGAGGAACTTCACTGGCACTTCGGCGCCGATGAGGACGAACGAATGCTCCGCCTGGATGACGCGTTCTTCCTGGTCACCACCGGAATCGATTTCAAGCACGGCTTCACCCGCGCGAAACTCTTTCACATTCGAGTTGAAGATGATCTCGACGCGACCGTCGCGCACCGCTTCGTCGATGAGCCTTCGGTTATCTTTGAACAGTCGCGAAAATTCACCGCCGCGGTAGGCGATCGTGACATTGTTCTGCTCCGAAAGTGTCAGCGCCGCTTCAACCGCGCTGTTGCCCCCGCCGACAACGAGGATGTTTTCATCGTGGTATTTGCGCGGCGAATAAAGCTTGTGGTACACCTGCTCCATTTCTTCGCCGGGCGCGTTGAGTTTGCGCGGGTTGCCGCGCTGACCGGTCGCGAGCACGACTTTACGCACCCGGTATTCCTTTTCCGGCGTCTTGGCGATGAACGAGCCGTCCTTTTGTTTTTCCAGGCCGGTCAACGGCTCCTCGGTGCGCACATGCAGATCGTTTTCCTCAATGATCTGATGCCAGCGTTGAATCAGATCCTCTTTGCGCCCACCGTCCAACCAGAGTTTTCCCTTGGGCGGCGTGTCGTCCGGCTCAGCGTAAATCCACTTGCCCTCAGGGAAATCCTCGATCGTGTTGGCGATCTTGCCCTTCTCCAGCAGCAGGTAGGTGAACCCTTTTTCCTTCGCCGCCAGCGCCGCGTTCAGGCCAGACGCGCCGGCCCCGACGATGAGAATATCAATCACGCCGTCTTCATCGAGTTCGCCGTCATGGTGCTTGCCCACGTGTTCTTTCATGTCCGACAAAGTCGAGATGAAGTCAATTACTTCAACGCCTTGGGCCATTGCAAGTTTGATGACCGGCGCGCCGGCAAGGTCGCCGATGACGTAAAGGCCTTTGACACTGGAGACGTTGCCCTTGCCCAGCACAGGCCGACGGGCGTCGGTGGAACCAGACGCAAGCACAGTTTCGATCTTGTCGCGTAGTTTGGTCAGCATGGCGGCGTTTCGGAAAGGTTTAGGGAAAAAGCCATCGAGCACATTAGCCCTTGGAGTTTGCGGCTTCGGAGGTAAACGCGGGATTCAAGCCCGCGCCGCAGCCGCTGCAGGACGTGGCGGCAGGATGGTTGGTGGCGCCACAGCCGGGACAAGGTGTCGGGGTGTGCGTGGCGGGAACTTTTTTGAATCCCGATGGCACACCGGCAGGCGCTGCGGCGTGACCCTGTCCCTTGGATAACAACATCACCATGGCGATGCCGTTGATGAACAATCCCAACAAAAACCAGGGCATGGGCGGATGCCCGCGCGACACCGCCACGTAACTGCAAGCGCCGCCCATCATCAAGCCAGCCAGGATGTAAAGACCGACGATCAGAAACACCCAACTCGGCGTGCCTCCCATCTGATCAGGCATAACCGCGCCTTCATCGAACAACGCACCTGAAGCGCGCGACGGCAACTTGTTGAAATAACGATTGGGATCAGCACGCCACGCTTCAAGGTTCACTTTGTTCACCGTCACCGTGCGGCCGCGAAATTGAATCAACACACACGTCTGATCCTCGTCGATGGGATGATCGCAAACCAGACAGATCTCCCCTTTCCCCGGCGCGATTTCCAACACGTGGAACCGCAACTGCCCATCCTTGCCGGCGCTAACCGTATGGTCTTTGGCGATCTGATCGGTCGGAACGGTTGATTCGCCCGCAGCATCGACGTGTATTGTTTGCGACAGCGCACTGATCACCACGATAATCATCGCCATTGGCCGGACACATCTGTGTTGATAACAGTAAGGTTCAAATGACATGACATTTCCTCACAGTGACTGATCGCTGAGATGCCGAATCGGCACGATCGTTACATCGCCGATCACAGCATCCATGGGCAACACATACGTCCGACGCCACCTACCGCAGTGGTGACTGATCAAACAACCCTCTTGTATGCAAACTTGTTCCCGGTGATTTATGAATTGTCGTTGCAGGGCCCGCAGTCATTTTCATCCGAAGCGTCGCAGGCTTTGAGAATAGCCTGGATCAGAGCTTCGGGCATTTCCGCAGGCCGATCGTCCTCGCACTTGCATGCATCCTTGGCCAGGTCCACCGTGTCGCAATAGGTTTCGAGGTATTTCAGGCAAGGTGGACACAGGCTCAGATGCTGCTCAAACACTTCGCGTTGATCGTTCGGCAGATCGCCGGACTTATAGTCGGCGAGAAAATCGATCAGTTGCTTGCATGTCATCATGCAACACCTCCGCCGGCTTCAAGCGTTTCGGAGGCAAAGTGCGGGGCAAGGCGCTCGCGCAAAGCAAGCCTGGCTCGATGCAATCGCGTCTTGACGGCGCCTTCGTTGATACCAAGCATTTGTGCCGTCGTCGCGGTGTCCATTTCTTCGATGTCTCTTAACAGTAACACGGTGCGGTACGTTTCAGGCAGTTCGTCAATTTCACGTCGAACCAGATCACGGTTCTCCTGCCGTTCCAATGCGGCAACGCCGGTTTGCTGCCACTCACTGGTCGGCTGAACACGATGTCCGTCAGCGTGAAACTGCGGCAACATGTCGTCGATCTGCGATGTTGGATGCCGTTTCTTCGACCGAAGTTTCATCAGCGAAGCGTTCACCACAATTCGATGCAACCAGGTTGACAACTTGGAGTCACCGGCGAATTTGCCAATCGATCGAAATGCTGACAGCAGGCCGTCCTGCAATGCGTCCGCGGCGTCTTCCTCGTTGCGCATCAGTCGTTTCGCCACAGCAAACAGGCGGCCGCCGTACGTGCGAATCATCTGCTCAAAGGCCTTCTGATCGCCCTTCTTGAGTGCCGCAACCAAAGACTGCTCGTCCAACTCATCCGGCGAAATGGATGCCCCATGCTGATCCATGCCCCAAGCATAAGCACTCTGCGGCGATTAGGCGAGCGATATTTCGATGAAAAAACCCCGCCGAAGCGGGGTTCTGTTTTTGCGCGGGGCATGAGCACGACATCAATACCGGTAATGCTCCGGCTTGTAAGGCCCTTCGACCGGTACGCCGATGTAGTCAGCTTGGTCCTGCGTCAGTTTCGTGAGCTTCACGCCCAACTTGTCCAGGTGCAGGCGGGCGACCTTTTCGTCCAGATGCTTGGGCAGAATGTAAACCTTGTTTTCATACGCATCGTTGTTCTGCGCCAGCTCGATCTGCGCGATCGTCTGGTTCGTAAATGACGCGGACATAACGAACGACGGATGACCGGTCGCGCAGCCGAGATTCAGCAGTCGGCCTTCGGCCAGGATCAATACGCTGTGGCCGTCTTCAAATGCCCACATATCGTACTGCGGTTTGATGTTGGTCTTCGTGGCGATCTTGGCGAGTTGCGCCATTTGGATTTCGTTGTCGAAGTGACCGATGTTGCCGACCACCGCTTTGTCTTTCATCGCCGCCATGTGCTCGGCGGTGATGATGTCCTTGTTGCCCGTCGTGGTGATGAAAATGTCGGCTTCGCCGATGACGTCTTCAAGTGTGGTGACTTCAAAGCCTTCCATCGCGGCCTGCAACGCGCAGATGGGATCGATCTCGGTGATGATCACA
>JANQKH010000194.1 GCA_028281215.1 Phycisphaeraceae bacterium
CACCGAAGACATGGACGAGATGGACGATGGTGATGACACTGAACCCATGGAGGATCCGCCCGCAAGCGGCGATGGCGCAACCAACGGCGGTACCCCAAACGGGGGAGACGCAAGCGGTTCAAATGGGAGCGATTCGAACGAAGACGGCTCTACGGGGGACAACGCCAACAGTTCTGATGCATCACCCGACAACAGTGACAACGACACCGGCGACGACAACAACCAGGATCAAGGCAACGATGGGGACACCGGCGACGAAGACAACGGTCCTGACAACGAAAACGAAAATACAGACAACACGGACAATACCAACAACGATTCGAACCAAGGCGACGACGCAGATAGCTCGGATAACTCGGACAACTCCGACAACTCCGACAACACAGATGACTCTGATCACAATCAGCCTGATGACGGGCCAAACGAAGGTGAACCGAACGACGGCAATTCACCAAACGATCCACCCGACAACCAACCCGATTCAAACGACGGCGATCCATCCAACGAACCGCAAGACAATACCAACGATCAGAGCGACGACAGCTCGGACGGCGGAGACGATTCAAACAACAACGATGACGACAGTGACACCGGCGACAACAATGACACCGGCGACCAGAATAATTCAAACGATTCCGGCCAGAACGACAATGATTCGCCGAGCAATGATTCCAATAACGATCCACCCGCCGGCGATGAAAACGATCAAGACGATCAAAATGGGCAGGACAACCAGAATGATTCGAGCGACGGCACGAATCCCGACCCCACCGATCCTGGTGACCTGCTCGATCAACTCGAAGATCTCGAACGCGATCTAATCGACCCGACCGACCCCTTGGGCAACGGCAACAATCCGCCGACGCAGGATCCGTTCGACGATTCGGAAATCACCAACGACGACATCATCGACGCCGCCAATGATCTGGCCGAGGACAACGGCATCATCACGGAGAGTCAGGATCCCACACAGCAACCGGTCACCAACGGCGGTTCAAACAACAATCCGCAGCGATCTCTTGCGGACGTTCCCGAACCCACCACCACTTTGCTAAGCATGCTCGGTCTGACTGGTTTAGCTCTTCGGCGACGGAGAAAATGAAGCCGCACCCGACAGCGATTTGCTATCCGTCGAGCAACTCCTCGATCGGGGCCGTGGATTCGATGTCCACCTGCTCCACACCGTCCAGTTGCTCCACCGATTTGGCTTGGCCCAATCGAACCCGACAATGAAGCGTGCCGCTGATGGGCACGTATTCAATCTTGACGCCGCCGAGTTGTTCCAGTTTTTCAACGGACGCCTTGATGGTCTGCTCCGGCAGGTTGCGTTCCATCAGCACGGACAGATCGACTGGTTCGTCGTCCTGGCCGACTTCGATCAGGCGTGACAGGCGGGATGAAATCTTGTCGGTCATGGCCAGTTCCATGCGCGGCTGACAATCACCACCAACCGCGGCTATGCCCATCATTGTAGGCCGCCAACACGTCGATTCGCCCTGAACCGTAATGATTTTCCTTGTCCTGAGTCTGGCCGGCGACGGTGGCGGCGCTGTTTTCGATTGCTTCCTGCACGCGCGCGGGAACGATGGGTGTACCGGCCTGCTTGCACGCTTGCGCCAGCAGCGCCAGGCAGCCGCCAACATGCGGCGTGGCGGCCGACGTCCCGCCGAACGACCGGTACGCGTTGCCTGTGCCCGGTCCGGCATACGGCCAGTTGCACGACATAGTGCCCGGCCCGGGCGCGCAGATATCCGGTTTGATCAGCCCCGGCTGAGCGCCGCTTTGCCAGGGATAGTCCTTGTAAGACGGATTGTCCCACTCGGCCGGCCCCCGGCCGGAGTAGTAGGCAAGTTGGTCTAGGTCATCGGTCGCGCCGCACGAGATTGCCGACGACACGCCGCCGTGAATCGCTTGCAGCGGATGCAGCCAAGGCGGCGGACAGTTGCCCGGCGTGGCGATGTTGAACGGAATGGGATGGGTCGAAAGCAAGTGGCCCTGATTGCCAATGCTATTGGCATGGAGAATGCCGGCGGCCAAAACCGTTTCACACACGCGACGCCAACCCGGATAGTTTGGCGACCTCGGATACTTCCACGACATCGACATGCTGATCACGTCGGCCTGGTGTGTCACGGCGAATTGCATGCCGTTCCAGAAGTTTCGCTCAGCACCGCCCACACGGATCGCCATGATCGTCGCGCCCGGCGCCACGCCGGTCTGTGTCCCTGACGCTCCATCACCGGCCACCTGACCGGCGCAGGCGGTGCCGTGCCCTTGTTGATCCATCGGATCGTCGTTGTTTTCCGCGAAGTTGTAGCCGTGATTCGGGAACACACTACCCCCATTCCACATGTGTGATTTCAAGTCAGGGTGAAGGTAGTTGACGCCGGTGTCGATGACCGCCACGAGCACACCCGCGCCGTTGAAACCCAACTGCCACATGCCGGGTGCGTTGACGCGATTGACACTCCATGTAACGACCGAGGCGTCCACGCCGCCGTCGATCGCCAAGCCGCCGGACACGGTGGGGTCCATGCCGCCGGCGCCTGGTCCGGTCGAACCCGGCGCGTCCAGCAACTCTTCAATGTCGACGTGGCGTTCGACTTCGACATACGCCACGTCATCACGCTCCATGATTTTCGCCAACATGTCGCGCGTGATGGTGACACCGACCGAATTGTTGATCCAGTACGAAGTAATCCCCCCCGCTGGCGCAGTTGGCGCGGGCTCACCATCCATCGCGTCGATGTTGGACGACAGATTGGATGCAGACTCCGCTGCGAGCATTTGGATCAGATCCTGTTGCTCAACCTGGCATCGCTTTCGCAGTTCGTCAGCCACCTTTCCCGCCACCGGGCCGGCGTCGATCACACTGTCCGTGCTGTCGGCGCCTTCTAATGCGAGGACCGCCGGCCCTTCCTTGACCAACGTCTGGGCGTGCTCGCCCTTGAGGAAAATGTTGACATCCACCTGATCGGTGCCGCGCAAATTCTTCATGCGGACCGACAGGCCCGGTCCAATGCGGTCATAACCCATGATGTTGCCTCCGATGAAAGGTGTTTGAATCCCAACGGTTTCAGCCGCGAACGGCCCCCTTGCAAACGTCCCCGTGAACGCGCCCAATTTAAGACAACGACGAACGCCACCATCGGTGTTGAACGTGTTCCGACTTATCAAACTATACGCCCGGTTCCCCAGCGGGGTTCTGTGATTGGTAAATTTTTTAAAAGTGACTTGATGTTAACAAAGCAACGGATCGCCGTTGCGCATGCCACATGTTGCAAACGCATCAAACGCGCTGACGCACAACTTCACAGCAGTTCGCGGGTGAACTGATATTCCTCATACGGCTCATATCCGTCGGCCATGCGCCGTGTGCCGCCCTTCTCGAATCCGAGTTTGGCGAAGAAAGCGTGGGCGCGGGTGAAGCGCGTATCGGACCAGAATTCGACGCGGCGAAAGCCGTGTTCCACCGACCAGTCGAACGCCCACTGCATGAGTTGTTGACCGAGTCCCGTCCCGCGCGTGGCCGGGGCGGTGTAAAGTCGGCGGAAGGTCAACAGCCCGGCTTGCGGATCGATCGGCAGCGTGGCGTGCGAGCCCACAATCACACCTTGCTGCACGGCCACGATAAACGCTCCGCCGCGTTTAACGTACGCCCCTTCGAGATCAAGCAGGTCGGCGTCCGCGCCTTCAAGGCACATACGCTCGCCGTACTCTTCGTACACACCATTGATCAGTTCAATGATTGCCGGTTGATCGTCAACGGTCGCGTCACGAAATTGAATGTCATCCGTCGGCGTCACGATGCCCTTTCATTCATGCATGCAAACCCAAAGGATAGCGGCGGAATCGATGCAATGTCCGAAAGAGTCTGCATGAAGCAGCGCAAGCAAGAGCACATGCACAGTGCCACGGGCGACGCTGCGAGTTGTACGACCGGAGTCGGTCATGCTGATTCAATCCGCCTCCTTTCGCCCTTTTTGCCGATGATTATGGTATCCGACCCACTTGGCAATACAATAAACACACCAGTCAGATTCATCATCAGGCAGAACGAACATGACACCTTGCGAGCGACAACTTCAGTTTCTTTCCCGGCGACAACTGTTTCAGACCGCCGGCTACGGCATCGGCGCCGCTGCTTTGACGCAACTGTTGCAACAGGAAGCACAAGGCGCCGACAAACGCCGCGCGGCGGTGGACCCGCTCGCGCCGAAGAAGCCGCACTTCAAGCCCCGTGCCAAAAACGTGATCTACATTCACATGGTTGGCGCGCCGTCGCATTTGGACCTGTTCGATTACAAGCCGCGGCTGGTCAAACACGACGGCGAAAAATGTCCGGACGAGATGTTCAAAGGCAAACGCCTCGCTTTTATTCGCAACCACCCCACACTGCTCGGCACGCGGTTCAAGTTCAACAAGTGCGGCGAGTCCGGGTTGATGTTGTCGGAACTTTTGCCGCACCTGCAAACGGTGGCCGATGAAATGTGCCTGTTGCATTCGCTTCAGACCAATCAGTTCAACCACGCGCCGGCACAGTTGTTCATGCACACAGGTTTTGATCGTTTCGGCCGGCCGCCGATCGGCTCGTGGGTGAACTACGGACTGGGCAGCATGAACCGCAACCTGCCCGGTTATGTGGTGCTGGTGACCGGCAGCGTCGCCGGCGCGGGCAATGCGCTTTGGGGCAGTGGGTTTCTGCCGAGCGTGCATCAGGGCACCGAGTTTCGCAGCAAAGGCGATCCGGTGTTGTTCCTTTCCAATCCGAAGGGTATGTCCGCCGCGGACCGCAAACGCATGGTCAACTCCGTGCGATTTATGAACGAACAGCAACTGGCCAACGTCGGCGATCCGGAAATCGCCACGCGCATCGCACAGTACGAAATGGCCTACCGCATGCAAACCTCCGTGCCGGAGTTGATGGACACGTCAAAGGAGCCGGCGCACGTGCACGAAATGTATGGCACAAAGCCCGGCTCGTCAGGATTTGCCAACAACTGCCTCCTGGCAAGACGACTCGTGGAGCGCGGCGTGCGGTTTGTCCAACTGTTCGACCAGGGCTGGGACCATCACGGTAACGTCTTCGGCTCGGTACCCAATAAAGCAAAACAAGTCGACCGCCCCATCGCTGCACTGATCAAAGATTTGAAACAGCGCGGCATGCTCAACGACACGCTGATCGTCTGGGCGGCGGAGTTCGGTCGCACACCGATGGCACAAGGTGATCGCGCCAAAGTCGGCCGCGACCATCACAAGGAAGGGTTCACGCTCTGGCTAGCTGGTGGCGGCACGAAAGGCGGACACGCCTACGGCCAAACCGACGACTTGGGCTACGGCGTCGCCAAAGACCCCATGCACATGCACGACTTCAACGCCACACTTCTCCACCTGTTGGGCATGGATCACGAGAAGCTCACATTCAAATTCCAGGGGCGAGACTTCAGGCTGACCGATGTGCACGGGCATGTGGTCAGGGATGTGGTGGTTTAGTATAAGGCCTAGTAGCGCACCCAATGTATATCATTCCCGTTTATCTAATCTTGCAGATGCACCGGGATTAGCATGGTTCTATCATTTGGACAATGGCTTAAGCATCGCTTCCGCGGCCACCGAACATTATCTACGTTTCTTGCAATTCCAATTGTTGCGAGCACGCTACTCGGAATCGCACAAAAATGGCTTGAACTTGGGTTTTACAGTCTGGCCTCAACCGCGCTACAGTTGGCCTGTATCCTTTTCGTGATCGGAGTAGGTGCATTTCGCAAGAGTAAGGAATGGTCGCCACCGGACGAAGCAATCGAGGAATCAAAATCGGCATACAAGGCCGTACGCCAATTCAATAAATGCTGGATGGCTCTGTGGATTTCATGGGCAGCCTTGTATTGTGTTCTTCTAATTAAAGAGGTGTGCAAAGTTGCTATTGATATCCCTGAGTTGGTTATGTCGATCCTCGACTGTACCGAGCATCTGGGAAGCGAATCTGCTAGCGCAGCGTGCTTCTTGCTTTTTTTTGTCCTCGCTTTTAGGACCGTAAACGTAGGCGACAGCAAAGGAATGGGAATCCCATGGAGTATAGCCATCGTCTATGTGATCGTTTCGATCATTGTTTACGGCTTCTTCAAGTTTGTCGAATTTGAAGCAGGTCTTACAGTGTTTGAGATCGTATCAGCGTTCTTGGGCGGTCTGATATTGATGCTCTTCATTGGTCGGCTCGATGACAGAATCATATTAGCGCCATTCTGGTGTATTGGGATTATGTATGCCTATCCACTATTACAAATCCTATTCGGATTCACTAAAATACAATCTGATAGCCTACCTGATGACTTCAGTGGTTTTCTATCCAACATGAAGGTAGTTCTCTTGTCGCTAGCTTTGCCATTCAAGTTGCTACTGTTTGTGCTGGTACGTTGGATGCTTGAGGAAGGTATCTTATTTTGGTATATGAAAGTGGGCAGAAATCTTATGGATCACGGATTCGAAAAAGTGAGTGATCTTCTAACTCATGAGTTCGACGGAGCAGGTTACCCACTTGACGAAGACACATTGATGGCACAGCCGGATGAATTCGATACCCCAGAAAGTCTATTCGATTAATTAGATAAACCGAATCGCAAGTCCACCCGCCGATAAAACACTTCCGATCCCTCACACTGCAATAGAATCTTTCCTTCGCGCGGCTGCACGTCGGTCACTTGATTGACCGTTACACCGTTCACTTTGATCGTGATCGTGCCGCCCTGGCAGATGCATTCGACTTTCGTCCATTGGTTCGGTTTACTCTCAACATCGCGTTTGCCGCGGAAGCCGAACGTGTCACGCCAGCCGGTTGATTTGTCGAACCAGTTGATGCGGCCACCGTCATCGAGTGTGACCCGCCGGCCGCCCTTCTGTTTCGAAGGCGACCACGTGTACCAACCTTCGTTATCTTTCTGTTTTCGCACGTCGGCGGTGACTTGGATGGGGATCGATTTATCGTCTTGGTCTTTGCCTTTGATGAGCAGGATGTCACCGACGGCGCCTTCCATGACATTGCATTCGATCGCAGCCATGTAAGCGCCGTTGCCGTCGTAACTGTTGCCGTGCGGGCCGGTGGCGTGGAGAAAGATGCCGGAGTCGCGAGCTTTGCCAACCCGATGTCGGTGATTTTTCGCACCCCAACGGTATTCGACGGTCAGGTGGTAGTCTTTGAAGGCTTTTTTGGTGGCGAGGTAGCCGAAACCGTCTCCGCTGATACGAATGGTCCCGTAGCGGACGGAGAACACGCCCTTGGGATCACGGTGCTTCGAGTCCACCAGCCATGTCTCGAAGAGTTCTAAAGTCTTGCCGTCAAATAGTTTCACCGAATTGGTCGGCGAATCAGTGTTACCGGAAACCGAGTGCGAGGTGAAACCAACCCATAAAAAGACGATGGGAATCGATAGGCGGAACATATCGCTCCGATATTCAAGGGTTTTTCCTACTGTTGGTGCTTGCAACGAATAGCCGATGTGGGGTATATTACTTAAGCGGTGGCCCTGAGTCGCCCATTCAAATTCGCCCCCGGTAGCCCCGTCGATTGATGTTTCTATTGATCGGCGGGGTTTTTGCTGGGCTT
>JANQKH010000551.1 GCA_028281215.1 Phycisphaeraceae bacterium
GGGCCTTGGTCCGCCGCCCGGTCCGACCGGCGGTTCACCAGCCATTGCGCCACCGGCCACAACAACACGGGCACAGCCGCGCTGACCGCGATTGACAACACCGGCTCTTCGCTGCCGGCCCATCCGATGTAGGCGTAGGTGAACGACATGGGGACCACGCCGCATGCCAGCGCCGCGAAGTATTTCCTGGGCGGCATGCGGGTCAGTCCCGCCAGGCAACTGATCAACTCCGGCAGAATGATCATCCATCGTGACAGGGCGACGGTCCAGCCGCCGGCGCGGTCGAAGAATGCCCGGCCTCGCTTTAAGCCGTTCTCGCCCACCAGTCGGACGGCGGCCTTTTCGCCCAACGCATAGCAGATCAGGTAAGCGGTCGCGCCGGCGGCAAATGTGCCCACGCAGCCGATCAGTCCGCCCAGGAATGGGCCGTACACCATGCCCAGCGTCGCCAGGATCGCCGTCGCGGGAATCGGCAGCACCACGTCGGTGATGAACAGGGCGATCGCAACCAAAAAAGCCCACGGCCCAAACGATCGGATGGTGGCGGCCGCTTCTTCGCCCTTGAACATCTGTTCAAAGTGTTCGCCCCAGATCACGTACGACACGATAAACAGGCCGACCAGCGAAAGTGCGAACAGGAAGAATCGCATCGCTCCTTATCGTACCGATCACCCCCGTTGGCTGTCTGGATATCCCGGTTGCAACTGGTGCTATACTTCGCCACCATGTCAAACGAATCGGATGTACCCACGCCGCCCCGCATTCAGATCGATCAGTCGGACGGCATTACCGAAGCCACCTTTCCACGGCATCACACCGATGGCGTGTGTGTGCGCGAACTGTACGAATTCGCCGCCGAACTGTCGGAACAGACGGACGCCAAACTACTGGTCGACATGCAGGGGTTGCCCATGGTGACCTCGGGGATGGCGGGCATCCTGGTGCAGATTCAAAAGATGTTCCGTCACACCGGGGCTCAACTGGCGGTGGTGGTGGCCGACGAGTTGATGTTCATGCAGTTCAAAGCGATGCACATGAATCAGTTGCTTCAACTCTTTCACAGCCGTGAGGAGGCGGTTGCGGCGTTCAAATAATCGCATGATCTCTGCGATTTGCAGATGACAATTGGCGCAAAAAAAAGGCTCGACCTGGTCCACGAGGTCGAGCCCGGAGGCTGGCACTTGATTGGCCCGGGTTCCTGGCAGGCCGTTGGATAGGGAAAAGTGCCGATATTCAGATTTTGAAAAACGTCGCCGTTTGGGGATCAATATTCGATGCTGATGCCGAAGTGAGCGTAGAACTCAGTGCTGTCGCCACCAGTCACACCGAAGCCGGTCGGGCCTGCGATCGTTTCGGCGGTATCGCCGAGGAAGATCACGTGTACACCGAAGGAAAGGCTCCAACTGCCGTATTCGGCCGGGACGGGCAGGGGCGTGCTGAGCACGGCGCCGATGTCGAGGAAGCCGAACAGGTCGTCATCGTTGGCGGCTTGGCCGTCTTCGTAGTAGTCGTCGAGGCTCAGACCGAGGGCCACGGGGATCGCCAGATCGACCGGCTGCGTTTCGCTTTCGATGATGGTGAAGCTGGGCTCGATGCCGAGTTCAAGGTAGACGCCTTCGCTGGTGCCGTTGTCCGAACCGCCGTTGATTTCAAAAGCGAAGGTCGCGTAAGGATTGAGGGCGAATCCGGAGTCGCCCCAAAGTGCGCTGTCGTCATAGGAGAAACCAAGATCGATTTCTTCAGTGAAGATGCCGCCGCCATCGGGGTTATAGAGGTTGATGTACGAGATATCGACGCCGACACCGAGACTCTTGATCTCGAACGCGCCGCCGATGTAGAAGTCGGCCTCGTACCAGCCGTCGGTCGGATTGCCGCTGTGGACGGAGTTCCACGTGCCGATGTAAGTCGCGAAGCTGAAATCATCGTTGTCGATGAGGGTAATGCTCATATCGAGCCACGGTTGAATGATGCCGCCCTGGTTTTCCTGGGCAAGGCCGCGGAACCAGTATTGCGAGGTCACATCGAAACCGGCGGTGAATGAAATCGCGCCGGTGTTGGGGCCGGCCGGGGCTTCGCCCTCAGCGGCGCGGGTCGTGGGGGCCAAAGCACCCGCAATGACCAGCGCGGCGGCCATGTAAGTCAGTCGAGTCTTCATGAACAGTGTCTCCTGTTTCGTGTTTGGGGAGGAACCCTGGAACGCTCAATGGAAACGCACAACAGTGTGCGATTCCTGCAACTTGGCGATAGTTCCGCAAAGTCGATGCCAAAGGCGGATTGGTCTTTGCTAGATATTTGTAAAATACTGATGCCAAAAAGGTTAAGGCAATCAGCATGTCGGCGAGCTTTGTCGGCATCTGCACGTAGTGCTCACCCTTGAGGCACTGTATCGGGTCGGCTCCGATGAATTGCGTAGTTTCTGGGCAAATTCTGAGCCGGGGAAATAGCGGGCTTCAGGGGATTGCACACCGCCATTTGCGCCAGGCGTCGCATGGGATGACGTCCGGTGTTCATCGCGCCGATGATCGCGCGCTGCATGTGACAATGATGGATATGGAGTTGTCCCCCGGGGAGCCGGGGGCTAAATGGAGTGTGATGTTGCAGTGAAAAACAGTTTCGCGAGCAAAACCATCCCTTCTGTTGCCTAAACTGCTCGCCATGAGCGAATCCGAAACACTGCAAGGTCGGATACCATCCCTCGCCACCGACGCCGAGCGTCGTGCGGCGCTCGATCAGGCGTTCGACTATCGAGGTGATGTCACCATCGAAACGTCCGATGGCCAAACGGTTCAGGGCTACGTGTTCGATCGGCGAAGCGATCAGCCCGACCCGATCGTTCGCATCATGCCCAACGACGGCGGCGAACGGATCGAGATTCGCTACGCATTGATCGAACGACTGACGTTTTCGGGACGCGACACCGCCGCAGGCAAGAGTTGGGAAACATGGCTGAAAAACTACGCTGAGAAGAAAGCGCGCGGCGAATCAACGGACCTGCATCCCGATTCACTGGAAGAGGATTGAGCGCTTTGCGACATCAATCGGTGGGAGGGGCGTCTCGCCCGTCATTGAAA
>JANQKH010000240.1 GCA_028281215.1 Phycisphaeraceae bacterium
ACCTGGGCACGGTAACCGACACCGGTAATGGCGAGGTCCTTCTTAAAGCCCTCGGTCACGCCGGTAATCAGGTTCGAGACCATGGTGCGGCTCATGCCCCACATGGAGCGGGCCGGCTTGGAGTCGTTGCGCGGATCGATTTTGATCCCGTCATCCGTCATTTCGGCCAGAACAAGATCATTGAGCACGAAAGACTTTTCGCCTTTCGGGCCCTTGATCACAACTGTCTGACCGTCGATCGATGCCGTTACCCCGCTCGGCACGGGGACTGGCTTTTTGCCAATACGAGACATTTGACCAACCTTGTCGTTGTTTCAAAAGCGAGGATGCCGCATCAGAAGACGCGGCAAAGAACCTCACCACCTACGTTTTCTTCCCGCGCCTGATGGTCGCTCATGACGCCACGCGGGGTCGAAATGATCGACACGCCCAGGCCATTAGAGACATGCGGGATGTTTTTCACCGACGAGTACACGCGGCGACCCGGCTTGGACACCCGCTCAATCGTGCGGATAACCGGCTCACCGTCGAAATACTTCAGTTCGATTTCCAACTCGGACTTACCGCCCTCGTATTCCACCGTGGTGTAGCCACGGATGTAACCCTCTTTTGCCAGCACATCAAGTACATGTGCACGCAATTTGGATTTTGGTGAGCTGACCTTGTTCTTGCGACGCATCTGCGCGTTGCGAATCCGGGTCAGCATATCCCCCAACGGATCAGAAATTGCCATCGGAGTTTCTCCTTACCAGCTCGACTTGACCAGGCCCGGGATCTTGCCCAGGGAGCCCAGTTCGCGAAGCGCGATACGCGACATCTTCAGCTTGCGGTAAAAACCGCGCGGCCGGCCGGACACTTCGCAACGGTTGCGAATACGGTTCGGTGCGGAGTTCCGCGGCAGTTTGGCCAGCTTCAGGCGGGCGTTGTAGCGCTCTTCCAGGGACAGGCTGTCATCCTTGGCCATCGCCTTCAGAGCGGCGCGCTTCTCAGCGTATTTCTTGACAAGCTTCTCGCGGCGCTTGTTTTTCTCGATTGCGCTTTTCTTCGCCATCGTCGTTCCCTTCCTTGCCCGTTACTTCGTGAACGGGAAGTTGAACGCGCGCAGCAGCTCGCGCGCTTCGTCATCCGTCGGCGCCGTGGTGCAAACGATCACGTCCATGCCCCAGATCTGGTCGACCTTGTCGTACTCGATTTCCGGGAACACGATGTGTTCTTTGATGCCCATGGCGTAGTTGCCGCGACCGTCGAAGCTCTTCGGATTCAGACCACGGAAGTCACGAACGCGCGGGAGCGCGATGGTGATCAGGCGATCCATGAATTCGAACATCTGCTGGCGGCGCAGGGTCACCTTGGCACCCAGCGGCATGCCTTCGCGGACCTTGAAGGTCGCGATGGATTTCTTGGCCTTGGTGATGACCGGCTTCTGACCGGCGATTGCCGCCAGGTCTTCAGCAGCGGTGCGCGCCTTCTTGGAATCGCCAACTGCCTCACCGACACCGATGTTCAGGACGATCTTTTCCAGCTGCGGAACCTGCATGACGTTCTTGTACTGGAACTTCTCAAGAAGCTGCTTGCGCACGACTTCATCATAATGCGTCTTGAGACGCGGCACGTAAGTGGTCTCAGCCATCGATCAGATCTCCCGAGCGCTTGGCCACACGAACCTTGGTGCCGTCTTCCTGCACTTTGAAGCCGACGCGGGTCGCCTTGCCGTCCTTCGGATCGGCCAGCGCGATGTTGGACAGGTGGATCGGAGCTTCCTTGGCCACGATGCCTGCTTCCTGCGTCTGGGTCTGCTTCTGGTGACGGCGGACCATGTTGATTCCGCGGACCAGGGCCTTGTTGTCGGCCGGCAGCATCTGAACGACTTCGCCGGATTTACCCTTGTCACGGCCGGTCAGCACGACCACCGTGTCGCCTTTTTTAATTTTCGCAGCCATCAGAGCACCTCCGGCGCGAGCGAAATGATCTTCATGTGGTTCTTTGCGCGGAGTTCACGCGGCACCGGACCAAAGATACGGGTGCCGACAGGCTCCTTGTTGTTGTTGACCAGCACGGCCGCATTGCGGTCGAACCGGATCACGCTGCCATCGGGACGGCGGATATCCTTTGCCGTGCGCACGACGACAGCCTTCATCACGTCGCCCTTTTTGACGCGGCCCCGCGGAATAGCCTCTTTGACGGAGACGACGATGATGTCGCCTACCTGGGCATATTTACGCTTGGAGCCGCCGAGCACTTTGATGCACATGACACGACGGGCGCCGGAATTGTCGGCGACGTCGAGGTTTGTTTGCATCTGAATCATGACTGGCTGCCTTGTTCTTTTCTTGGCGCTCGGGTCACGAGCGCCTGATGCTCACTATTGAACAGCGGTCACTGAGTGACCACGGTCCAACGCTTGTTTTTCGAGATCGGCGAGCACTCTTCAATCTGAACAGAATCGCCAACCTTGTACTGGTTGTTTTCATCGTGTGCGCGGTACTTCTTCGTCCGGCGCACAGTCTTCTTGAGCAGCGGGTGCGTGAAGCGACGCTCCACGTTCACCGTCACCGTTTTGTCATTGGCGTCGCTGACAACGGTGCCCTGCAGGATACGCTTCGGCATGGCCGTCTCCTTACGCGTTCGCCGACACGCGCTTCTCGCGCATGATCGTCTGGATACG
>JANQKH010000242.1 GCA_028281215.1 Phycisphaeraceae bacterium
CGCCGCCGTCGCGGGCCGGCTACCTTTCCCTGTCGGCGCACCGATTCCAGTCGCGATCACTGGTGGGTTGAGCATGTCTGGTGAAATGTTCATTTCGCACATTCATCGCGCGGCGGAAACCATGTTGCCGAACATTGAATGGATTCCACCTGCCCTGCCGCCGGTGATGGGCGCGGTGTGGCTGGCGCTGTCGAACGCAGGTATGACCAACGCGATGTTGCTCGAATCCTTGAAGGTCCACGCAGCGCAACCTCCGGCGAAATAACGGCGCGACTTGGATCTACGCGCGATCCAGGCGCAGGTTATCCGAACGGTTCACCGGGTTGGGGCGAACGGACGACCCTTCAAAAAAGAAGAATTAGAGCGGGACGACAATTCAAGAAGTGGTTTAACACGAGTCCCGACCGGCGTCTTGACGAAGGCAACTTGGATTGGGCGATTACCCCGCGCGGCTTGCCCCGGCTGGGTCTTGTTTGCGGAGTTGGGAGATCGCCATGCCCAGACGCTGGTGCACTTGTGACATGCTTGTCGGTCGTTCGGTGATATCGTAGCGCACACAGCTCATGACCAGGCTGGACAGCGCCGGCGGGACTTGCGGGTTCACCTCGCGCGGCGTGGGGACGTTGCCTTCCGGTCGCAGTTCCACCGTCACGTCGCCCTTGGGCAGAATGTTGGGCAGGTGGCGGTCGGTCAGAAGCCAATACATCGTTGCGCCGAAATTGTAGACGTCGGTTGGCGGAACGATCTGCCTTCGCTTGACCTGTTCGGGAGCGATGTAGTCCGGCGTACCTTGAATGCGCGGCTTGACCGTGCCGATCGGACAGCTTTGACCGAAGTCGATGATCTTGACGCGCATTTTGTCATCGACCATCAGGTTGTTGGGTTTGATATCCGCGTGCACGAACCCGGCTTCGTGGAACGCCGACAGACCATCGGCCACTTTTTGCAGGATGAGGCAGAGGTCTTCCATCGATTCGGGACGGTGCTGCTCCAGCGTCATGCCGTCGACCAGTTCCATCAGCACATAGATTTCAGTCGTGCGCAGCACTTTGCGCTGGCGGATGAGCTTGAAGCTTTTGCGAATGGTGGGGTGGTCGAGCTTGGTGGCGATCTGATGTTCGAGAATGGCCTGATCAACGAAGCGTTGGTCTTGTGGGCCTTCCTTGATCACCCGCTTGAGCGCGTAGACATTGTGCTTCTTGTCCTCCACGGCATAGATCGTACTCTTGGCCCCTTGGCCAAGCGTCGCCATCACCTTGTATCCCATGATTTCGTGCGTACGACCCATGCACTCATTTCCAGCCGGGTCGGAGCGAAGATATACAGTCGCTCTCTTCCCGTTTCGGTCCAGATTGTCTAGAAGCGGAATGGATAACGGCAGGTTGCTTTCGCCGCGCTCGCATCGGCAGCAGAACCAGCAATACTTCATTTTATCCTGCAAAACCGGAACTTACAAATTCTGCGGTTTTCAAGAAGAGGGGAATTGTGTGGCACCCTTTCTGGAGGAACGGGCAGGGGGTGGGTGAATCGCCTCTGACATGCAAAAGGTGTTCGAAAGCACAAAAGCGGAAAAACGCCTTCGGCCAACAGACCAATAAAGTGCAATGGGTCAGCACAAGCACGCGGGACGAACGACGTGTAGAGCAGGGTGGTGGGCGGTCGGCTCAGGCCCGACGGACTCTACATGTATCCATTGCGTCGCAGATAATTGCCGATCTGGTTGATCACATCGACCTGTTCGTTCGGTTCTTTCTCGGGGTTGAAGAGGAAACCGGCCTTGGTGATGTGGCGGATGCCGGTGATCGCCCAGGATCGGACCTGCGGGTCGGGGTCGCCCAAAGCGCGGAACAGATCGGGCGCTGAACTGCGATCCGCCCTTTGGGCGAGGCCTTTGGCGGCGCCCATGCGCACTTCAGGGGCGGGTTCGGTCTTCAGGGCGTTGATCAATTGGGTTGTGGGGAAGTTTTTGTATTCGCTCAGGGCCGCGAGTGCTTCGCCGCGGACGCGGGCGTTGGGTTCTTCACGGGCCATGCGGCGAAGCGCCTGTTCCGTGCTTTCGCCGCGGTTGTGCCGCATCGCCTTGATCGATGAGATTTTGACGCGGATGTCCTTGTCCGATTCGGCGACGCGGATCAACACTTCGCGCGAGGCGTCGCTTTGGTCACGGCGGTAATCTTCAACCGCGGCAAGGCGCTCGACCGGGTCAGCGGAGTTGATGTCATATTCCGGACCGCCTGAACTTGAAATCCGGATCACCAGGACGACAACTGCGATCAGTCCAAGCACACCGGCGATGATCTTTTTGACGTTATCGTCCATACGAAATCAAGGTTAGATCAAAGCTGAATGACAGTTGAAACGAATTGGCAAACGAGGGGTGACCGATCACGTGCCTCATTGTACCGATGGATTGGCAAACGTTCGGTGACGTGCGGCATGGATGGCCGTGCGGTGGATTTTCGTCCGCCGATGATCAGTTGGCTTTGGGTTTCCAGTCCGGGTTGTTGTCCAGTTCGCCGCGCGACATGAGGCTGACACTGCCGTCGACGCGCATCACGTTTGCCTTGTTGAAGTGGCGTGGTGCGAAGAAGTCGTCGAAGGCGTCAAGGTAGCCGCCGTTGCTGTTCATGCGCACAATGGTTTTGCCGTAGTCCATCAGAAGGATTTGGCCCGCACGATGGTTGACGTCGGTGGCGAGGTTGTTCATGCCATAGTGCGCACTGCCGGACCCGATTTTGACGGGTGGATCGACCTGATTTTGATGGCCGTTGCCGGTGAGTCGCATCACGATTTCACCCTGCCAGTCGTCGCCGCCATCCCCGATGCAGACCCAGTGGTCGGATCCGCAACGAATATCGCCGGGCGCGTCGAGTGAGTGCACGGTCGCGTCGTTGTCACCGCCGCTGAACTCGACCAGGAAACCGCCGTCGTCGTTGTAGGACACACCCATGTGATCGTTGGGATCGAGGGGCGAGCCCCACGCGGTTTCGATCCACCCCTGGCCGGCTTCACCGAAGTCGCCGATGAACTCGCCATGCCATTGCCTGCCGAGTTGCGGGTCGGTTGCCAGTTGGCCGGCCATGATATCGGTGATGTAGGAAATCGTGGTGTTGGAACCGGCGACTTGTACGGTGTAAAGCTGGTCGAACTGTTGGGACTCGACTTCCTCGGAAGCATCAAACGCTTCGCCGGCCGGGCATTGCAACACGGCAATCGCGTCGCGCTGACTGGCGACGTACACCCATCGTCCGGCGCCCGGCAGGGTGGTAAAGCCGTCGGTCATTTTGTTGCCGTGAATCGCAATGCGAATCTGATGTTCGTTCGAGGCGCATTGGGCGATCCACGCCGTCTGTTTCGCCGTGCCGAACGAAGGCAGCAAGATGGAAATAATGATCACGATCAACGCGATGACCGCGAGTAATTCCGGGATGGTGAACGCAAATCGGCTGGCCCGGCTGGAACGATTCACGATCGACCGATTCAATTCAGAACAAGTGATGAAGCGATTCATAGGTGAACACCTGGTCGAGTAATAACAGCGCGCGAAAGTATCGCACATATTGTAAATATAGTTGGGTTTTCGGGACAACGTTGCAAAAAGTGACAGGGTTTACCCCTAATTACACACCATCTTGTGGCGTTATTTCAACTATCGATAGCGATGGCAATTGCTACCAGGTGATCACGCCCCGTGCGCC
>JANQKH010000251.1 GCA_028281215.1 Phycisphaeraceae bacterium
GGGTGTTTTCAGACATTTGTGAAACTCTTACCTAGGGCAAAGTCTTCGAAGCATTGTACGCTAGGGGAATAGTGTCAACGACCAGCTCGCAACACTCACTTCTCCAGAAACGGTTTGCTCAGGACAATAGCTTTGACGAGGTCCCGCATGCGATTGCCGTTGGCTTCCAGTTTTTGGATGATCTCGCTGACAACGTCGTCATCGCTGACGTCCAGCGGGCGTCCAAGTGCATAGATCATCAGGTTGCGCGTCACGCTGCGCAGCACATCTTTCTGATTGTTCTTCAGGATCGCCTGCTGAAGATCCTTGACGGTTTCGACGCGCGTTCCGCCCGGCAGAGTGCCGTGCAGGTCGGGTTTGAGGTCTTTCTTGTTGCGTTTCGTGTCGTGGAAGTCAGTCCAGTTTGGTCCCCAGCCGTAGTCGCTGTATTCGCCGAGGATGCTGTAGCGTTCGAATGGCCAACCGATCGGATCAATCTTATTATGGCAGGCGGCGCAACTCTCGTTCTCGCGGTGCTTGGCAAACTGCTCACGTAGGGAATGGCGCACTTCCGGTGCATCATCGAGTGGCGGCACGTTCGCCGGCGCGGGCGGCGGCGGCATATCAAGGATGGTTTCGAGCACCCACTTCCCGCGATAGATAGGGCTCGTAATCATGCCGTCGGTGGTGATGGTCAAGCACGCCGCCTGCGTGAGCAGTCCGCCGCGTTGTTGCTCGGATTTCAATGACACTTTGCGGAAGTGATTGCCGTACACACCTTCAATGCTGTAGTGTTGCGCCATGCGTTCGTTGAGCATGGCGAAATCACTGTCGATGAAATTCATCACGCTGAGGTTGCTGCGTAACAGTTCAGCAAAGAAATGCACCGGCTCCTTGCGCATCGACGTTCGCAAGCCTGTGCGAACGACCCAGCGATCATCTTCGATCATAATTTCATCGAGCTTCGACAAGCCGAGCCATTGCGTCATGAAGCCGCGATGAAATGCATCGGCCTTCTTATCCTTCAGCATGCGTTCGAGTTGCGATTCCAACTGGCTAGGCTTCGTGAGTTCACCCTTGGCAGCCGACGCGAGCAAAACTTCGTCCGGCATCGTGCTCCAGAGGAAGTACGACAGCCGTGATGCCAGTTCGTAGTCATCCAGGTTGCGACGTTTGGAATCATCGTGTGCCGTGTCTTCGGCCAGGAAGAGAAACTGCGGCGACACCAACGTGGCGACGAGCGGTTCTTTGATGGCTGTGATGAAGTCGTTCGTCTTCGCAAACGCCTGATCGAACAGCTTCATCTTGCCAGCCAACTCGGCGGATCGGACAGGCCTGCGAAACGCGCGGGACATGAACTGCGTCAATACTTCTTCAGCATATTTGCGGAGTTCGTTCCGATTCGGCGAATCAAACAGAATCCGATGATGCGAAGCGGGCGGCCATTTCGCGACGTAGTCCGTCTCGAATTCGACAGCATCAATGAACACACCGGGCAATTCGACTTCGTCAGGCACAGCCCACCTGCGTCCTTTGCGGACGCCAGGGTTTTCATAACCGTTGTTCAGTACGATGTCCGTGATCGGTGATTTCGCGAAACGGTTGTCATCGGAGTGGATCTGCACATCGATCAGATCCTTCGCGGCAAAGACAAACTCGTGCCATTGCGGATCGTCCGCGGATGCTGTGATCTCGAAATTACCAAGCAGTTTTTTGAAAACGTGAACTGTCAGTAGTGGTGTGCCCAACCCCTTCTGCTGTTTCGCGCCCGCCTTGATCCGCAAGCGATACAGGCCATCGTTGTGCGGAATATGAGGCAAGCGAAAACCCATGCGTCCCCAGTCGCCGCCCTTGTGTTCGTAAGCCCTTTGCGGCGCTTTCAACCAAATGCCTGTTTTCGTCGTGTATTTTTTCGAGTCGCCAAATCTTCCCTGAGCCGTTCGAATACCAAAGCGATAGGTCTTCGCCCACTGGTCCGGTTCCATTTTCTTTTCACCGCGGCCGAACCTGAACTCGTCGGTGAACTTCTTCGCGGATTCAAGGTTCTCCGCGATGCCGTGACTGTTGACGCGCCATTCCAAGCCGTCTTTGTCGAGCTCGGGTTCAGCGCGATAGGTAAAACTCAGCGGTCTGTGGCCAGACACGATGGCTTTGTCGATCGTATAGCGCGCTAACTGCAAGTAAGTCTTCATCTGCGATCGCGAAAGTTCCTGCACCTCGGCGATGTGATCGAAACCGTGATAGGTCGTGTCCGGTGGCAGTTCGCGACCGATGTCGTAGTGCAGCCCGAGCAAATCACGCATCGTGTTGCGGTATTCGTTTCGACTGAGACGCCGTAAAACCACGCGGCCGGGGACGCCTTGTTGCGCGGTAATGTGTTTGCGAACTTCCTGCCGAATCCACTTCGTAACGGCATCGCGTTCAGCTTGCTTCGGTTGCACCGCCTTCTTCGGCGGCATCTCACCGGTTTCCAGGCGATGGAGGACGTCCTTCCAGAGCGATGCGCTCTTGCCGTGCACCATGTCGGCATCGATCGTGTCCAGCCGAACATCCCCTTTTTGTTTGGCAGGCCCGTGACAATCGACACAGAACTTGGTCACGAACGGAGACACGGACGCGCGATACTTTTTCAGATTGGCCGTAATCACACCATCGTCCGCCGACGAGATCGTCGAAGCGAACGCCCAGCCAAACGTAATGATTAAACAATTCAGCCGGTTCATGTGATTCAATTGATCCTTTGGTCGTATTTTCCAATCTGTTTCATGCGAGTTGGTCAGAATACTCTTGCGGTTCGATAATTCCTGCCCCGTGACTCCACTTCACCGAGTACATTGTATTGGCATGAGAATACGTCGAGTAACAGCAAAACACGATCCAGAATGATGCGGAATCGAGTCTTTCGACTGCGCAATTGTTCGAAAGCATCGCTACCGTTGCTCATCGGGAAGTGCCCGGTCAAACGCATAGTGTTTTTGGTGTCATCGTTTATCTTGATTTGCGATTCCAATGTTTAACTGAGGATATGAAATGGCAAAGAAGTTGGTCGCGTTTCTGTTGATTCCGCTTAGCCTTGTTTGTGTCAGTTTTAAGACTGCAGTGGGGGATCAACCGTCCTCACGGAACAACGAAGTCAGTTGGCGATGGAACTCTGGAGACGTGGAATGGGAAGAACTAATTGCGCAAGCCGGTCCGCGATTGATCCGATTCACGCTCCCTCATTCCGGGCGCGTCTCATTGGGCATTTACGATCGCAATGGCACATTGCTTCGCGTCTTGCTGCACGGTCGAGAAATGGACACCGGTACGCATGAAGTCAAGTGGGATGGTCTTGACTGGCAAGGGAATGCACAATCGCTAGGCAAGTATTCCTGGCGTCTGGTTCACTCACCTGGACTCACAAGCAGGTTCTTGTTTCGGATCGGCACGGCCGTGCCTGACGAACCTTGGCAGCGATGGGTCGGCGATCACGTTCCCGTCGCCACGATGGCCGGCGATGAGACCGGCGTCACGTTTGTCAGCTACTTCACGGAAGTTCCGGACATGATCGTGAAGTTCGATCCGACGTTGAAGAAGCGCATTGCATCGTCGCGCCAGTGGTACGACGGCAATGAATTGCAATCAGTCGGAATCGCCAACGACATACTGTTCGGCCTCACCCGTGCGGGTAAGATTCGCCGGCTGAACCGTGACACGCTCAAGCGGGCAGGGACGTGGGATTATATCCCGACCCCGGGTGGTCAGTTCACCAGCCCGAATGACCTGGCGGCGCGAGGCAACACGCTGGTCGCCACTGATGTGGAAGAGCAACAGGTCCACTTCATTGATCCAACCAATGGCAAGCGGCTAAAAAGCGTTGCCGTCGCGTCCCCTCGCAAACTTGCGGTTGCCGCCGATGGCTCAGTTTTGGTTACGTCCGGTGAAAGGGCAGTCTTCGTCATTCGTGCGAATGGACGCGCGGAGTCGCTGATCAAGGGTCTTGCTGATCCACACGCGATTGGTGTCCATCCAAAGACCGGCGACGTCTTTGTCTGGGACGGTGGGGATTCGAATCAGATCAAACGCTTCAACAAAGACGGACAACTTCTCAAAACCTTCGGCCGCAAGGGCGGACGACTTGCAACGCCGTACATATCCACCAATTTCGAAGCGGTGAACGATCTGCTGATCGATAGCGAGGGGCATTTGCTTGTTGCAGAGATGGGAGTTGTCCGCCGTGTTGCACGCGTCAACGTTGCGACAGGTAAGGTCCTCAGTGAGTGGTTTGGCGGGAATGCTTATTACAACTATGCCGTCATCAATCCGGATGATCCGACCGACGTCTGGTTTGAACCGTTTGTGAACGGATTGATTCGCCTGCGTGCTGATTATGACAAGAGGTCGTGGAAAGTGCAGTCGGCGTATCGGCCGTCGCCACCGCTGCCCGGCCGCGGTACGGCAGGCTTCCCTTACTTGCGTTGGTTTCCCCGTGTTCACGACGGCCGAACCTATCTGCTCAGCAGCAATCACTGGCTCTACGTGGTGGACGAAGAACGCAAAGTGCTGCGCGCGATTCGTACGGTTCAGAAAGCCGGCGACAAACTGGTTGTCTGGACGGACTTGAATGAAGACCAGCAACGCACGGATGATGAAGTGATCACCTATGCTGCGAATCGTTTTCGTCGCGTCTCGTGGATGGATCAGAACTGGAATCTTTGGTTACAAGCGAAGGGCGAGCCGACGGCTTTTTACACGCTCAAGTTCGGCGGGTGGAGCAGCAAGAATGCCAATATTCCGACGTGGGATTATGCACAGATTCAACCGGGTCCACAGTTGCCCAAAGTGCTTCGCCAGAATCCTGACTACGGCAGTATCTACGTGGATGCGAAAGGAACGGTCCACCAAACGCGGGGCGCGATGCGCATGCCCGGTGATGAACGGCACGGCCATTTCTGGCCTGCGATTGAACTGTCGGTGGCGCGATACATGCAATGGACACCCAGTCAGAATCCATCACTCAAGAGCATCACGGGGAAGCACCAGACGCATTGGGGGCAGTCCAAACAAAATGTCTTTACGCAGCCTGGCATCATCATCGGCGAAGCGAAAGGTGTGATCTCGGCTGCCGATCGCGCGGGGCAACCCACTGGTGTGACGTTCGATCGAGACAGTGGGCTCTACGTGGGCAATCTTCTCGATAACCGAGCGGACGATGACTTGCCCGACTGGGTGTACAACCCTTGGAAGCGCGTGGATTTTGGGGGCGGGCAGTTGTTTGAACTGAAGAATGGCCGCGTCATTTGGCTGATGCAGGATTGGAACAACCATGCGGTGATGGAAGTGTGCGGGCTGGATAAGATACGTCGTGTGCATGGCAAGGTTCACTTGGATCGCGTGCCAGCGCAGGCGGCTGGCAAAGGGACGGGGTTAACCGGCATGTACTATCGGCAGCAAAGCTTCAAAGAAAAAGCCTTCACTCATGTTGATCCGTTCTTCCGAATCGGTCCACGCAATACGAATGATCAAGGGCATGAAAGCAAAGTCTGGTTGAAACGTCTGGTTGATGCGGAGGTGCCGCCGGAGGCTTGTTCTGTCGTCTGGACAGGATTGATTGAAGCGCCCGTTACCGAGGAATATGAATTCTCTATCTATCTCACTGGCGCAGCGAAACTCTTCCTCGCCGGCGAGTTGTTGATCGATACCGCGAAGTCCGGCAAATCGCTTTTCAAGGGGCTTCAATCAAACTTGTCGGGTAACCCGGTATACGCAATCTCGAAACCTGTTCGACTCAACGCGGGAACCACAGTGCCGATCCGTATCGAATGGAATTCGGCTGGAAAAGTGAAGGAGCGTTTTCTCGGTTACGACGGGCCGATGTTTCACTTGCACTGGGAGTCCCCCGTGCACGACCGGCTTGCGATTCCGACAAAGTACATGTATCCCAAGTGATGTTGTTGGTCGTCATCCGACCCCGATGACGACGAACGCGCCGATGAGCAGGCCAACACAAGCCCAGCCAGTGAGAAAACATGAGAGTGAGACGCGCACGTTCGAATGCTTACTGATCATGCATGCGTCGATTAATATTAGTAATACATCTTCAACCCTTCCCATCGAACACGCCACTGGCCGTTGTCCGGGAAACTTGGGGCGTTGCGTTTCAGGCAGCCGTCCCAGCCAGCGCACATCATGGCCATCGCGAGGAGCAGGTTACCGTTGGCTGGCCGCGCGGCCCCCCCGATGGTTCCGGCGGCTGGGACGATGCGGCCAAGAG